>JBGTHI010000489.1:0-6397 GCA_041746295.1 Myxococcaceae bacterium | reverse complement strand
CTCCGCGATGCTCGATCAGCTGAAGCAGGTACTGCCCATAGGCGTTCTTGCGCATCGGCTCGGCCAGCTTGGTCAGGGCGCCCGCGTCGACGTAGCCCATCCGGAAGGCGATTTCCTCCGGGCAGGCCACTTTCAATCCCTGCCGCTGCTCGATGATCTCGATGAACAGCGATGCCTGCATCAGGCTCTCGTGGGTCCCCGTGTCGAGCCAGGCGTAGCCGCGGCCCATCAGCTGAACTCGAAGTCGCTTCCTCTCCAAATAGGTCAGGTTGACGTCGGTGATCTCCAGCTCCCCGCGGGCCGAGGGCTTGAGCCCCGCCGCGATGTCGAGCACCTGGTTGTCGTAGAAGTAGAGGCCGGTCACCGCATAGTTGGACTTGGGGACCTTGGGTTTCTCCGCCAGCCCCACCGGATGGTTCTTGGCGTCCAGCTCCACCACGCCGTACCGCTCCGGATCGCGCACGTAGTAGCCGAAGACGGTGGCGCCGGAGGTCTGCTTCCCGGCTTCGAGCAGCAGGTCGCGCAGGCCGTGGCCGTAGAAGATGTTGTCGCCCAGCACCAGCGCCACGCTGTCGTTGCCGACGAATGGGCGGCCGATGATGAACGCCTGCGCCAGCCCATCGGGGGAGGGCTGAACGGCGTACTCGATCCGCAGCCCCCACTGCGCTCCGTCGCCCAACAGCTCCTGGAAACGCGGGGTATCGCTGGGGGTGGAGATGACCAGCACCTCGCGGATCCCCGCCATCATCAGCGTGGTCAGCGGGTAATAGATCATCGGCTTGTCGTAGACCGGCAGCAGCTGCTTGCTGACGGCGCGGGTCAACGGATAGAGCCGCGTCCCGGAGCCGCCGGCGAGGATAATCCCCTTCATGGTGCCCGCCCCTCTCGCTCTGGCCGATACTCCGCTTGGAACTGCTTCAGCGCCTCGTCGATCGAGAGCGGCTTGGCCTGCAGGCGGCTCGCCGCCTTGTCCACGACCAGGCCGCTCTTCAGGGGCCTGGGGCTGGCGAGGTTCAGGTCGCGCAGCTTGGTAGGGGTGATTAGGCTCGAGTCGAAACCGAACACCGCGCAGAGCCGTCGCCCAAAGGTCACCCGGTCGACCACCTCGGCCCCACAGATATTCCAGATTCCGGTCTCGCGCTTCAACGCCAGCTCGCCCAGCATCGCCGCGACGTTGGAGGCCAGCGATGGGGAGACGAGCTGGTCCTCGAACAGCTTGATCTTCTCCCCTTTGCTCAAACTCCCCGCCAGCCAGGTGCCGAAGTTGTTGTTGGGACCGGGCGGGTAGCCGTAGACCACCGCGGTCCGGGCGATCGCCCAGCCGGCAGGCTTGGAGAAAAGCTTCACCACCGCCTCGCCCATCAGCTTGGTGATGGCATAGGCGCCTCGCGGGTTGGGCAGATCCTCTTCGGTGTAGGGCCCCTTGTCTCCGTCGAACACGTAATCGGTGGAGACATATACCAGATGAGCTTCCACCCCGGCTGCCGCTCTGGCAATGTTCTTGGCCGCCAGCACGTTGTCTGTGAAGGCGCCCTCGCGATTCGACTCGCAGCCGTCGACGTGGGTCATCGAGGCGCAGTGGATGATCGCCTCGGGCTTGACCTCCGCCACCCCCGCCCGGACCGCATCGGCATCGCCCAGGTTACAAGAGAGATAGAGGGCGGCGCCCTGTGCGCGTCGCTCGCCTCGACCGAGCCCAACGACTTCATGGCCGGCGGCGGAAAGCTGAGCGCAGAGGCGGCTTCCCACCAGACCGTTAGCGCCCGTGACCAGAATCCGAGCAGGCCGGGTCACGCGCCGTGCTCCGAGCCTGCGTTGCCTTTGCCGAGCCGGGCGCGGTACTGGGTTTCGAAGTAGCTGCGGTAGGCGCCGCTGGTCACCCTGTCCGTCCAGGCGCTGTTCTCCACGTACCAACGGACGGTGTCGGAGAGCCCCTTCTCGAAGCCGCGCTTGGGCTCCCAGCCCAGCTCGCGCTGGGTCTTGGAGGGGTCGATTGCGTAGCGGCGGTCATGGCCGGGCCGGTCGGGGACGAAGCGGATCAGCGTCTCCGGCTTGTTCAGCGCCTTGAGCAGCGTCTTGACCAAGGTCAGGTTGGTCAGCTCGGTGCCGCCGCCGATGTTGTAGATTTCGCCCGGCTTGCCCTTCTCCAGGGCCATCAGCAGCGCGCGGCAGTGGTCCTCCACGTGCAGCCAGTCGCGGATGTTCTGGCCGTCGCCGTAGACCGGCAGCTGCTTGTCGGCCATCGCGTTGACCACCATCAGCGGGATCAGCTTCTCCGGGAACTGGTATGGCCCGTAGTTGTTGGAGCAGCGGGTGACGGTGACGTTGAGCCCAAAGGTGTGGTGATAGGCGAGGGCGACCAGGTCGCCCGAGGCCTTCGAAGCCGAGTAGGGGCTGGAGGGCTGAATGGGCGAGGCCTCGGTGAAGGCGCCGGTGGGTCCGAGCGAGCCGTAGACCTCGTCGGTGGAGACCATCAGGAAGCGGGAGACCTTGGCCTGACGCGACGCCTCCAGGAGGATCTGGGTGCCCAGGACATTGGTGGCGACGAAGGCCTCGGGACCGAGGATGGATCGATCGACGTGGCTCTCCGCGGCCAGATGCATCACCGCGTCAATGCGGTGGGTGCGGAAGAGGTGGTCTAACAGCTCCCGATTGCCGATGTCGCCTTTGATGAAGGTGTAGGGCGGGTCGGACTCGAGCTCGGACAGGTTCTCGAGATTTCCGGCGTAGGTCAGCTTGTCGAGATTGACCAGGTTCCAGTCGGGTCGCTCGGCGCGCAGAAGCTTGACCAGGTTGGACCCGATGAAGCCGCAGCCGCCCGTTACCAGGACGTTCCCAATGGGATTCATTGCGCGCCTCGATAGTGTGTACCGCCCCCTTCGTCAAGACGCGCGGTTGCGCGCACTTTCACCGGGGGTCTCTTTGAGTTAGAGACGGTGGCCCATGAGGGAACTGCGTGCCCCGCCCGCCGCCGAGGAGCTGGAGTTGAAGTTCGTCCGCAATGAGTCAAAGGCTTCGGACCCCGGGTTCGACGGTGCCCCCTCCGCGAAGATCCTGGCGGCCAAGGTTGTGGAGCTGGAACGGCAGCTCCAGAAGTCCACGGAAAATGCCCGGGCGCTGGAGCAGGCGCTGCGGTTGGCAAAGGGCGTGAGCGAGAGCGGCACCAAGGTGTTGGAACGCCGGCTGAAGGCGATGGAGAAGGGGCAGGATCGGCTCGCCGCCGAGCTCGCCGAGCTTCGCGAGGCCAGGCAGCGATCGCTGGAGGGACGTCTCAGCGACGTGATCTGGCACCGGCTGGGGCTGGCCTATAAAGTCCGGCGGGAGCTGAGGCCGCGCAGCTACCATTTCGAGCTGGAGCCGAAGGGACACGCCAAGCGGGACCGGCAGGGTGGCGATGGTGCGTGGATTTCGATGGGTCGTGACCCGCAGTTCCTGCTCCGCGCCCCCAAGCTTCCCTACGGATGGGTGCAACTCAGCCTAGAGCTGGAGGGGCCCGAGCATGCCTCAACCCCCGTGCTGCATCTGGACCGGGGCCAGGGCTTCAACCAGACCGATGTCATCCTGCTGCCGGAGCCGGTCGACGGACGGATCGAAGCGACCATTCGGCTGCCGGAGGGGCTGCGCGCGCTGCGGTTGGATCCCTTCGAAGGGGCCGGAAAGTTCACCATGCGCGACCTTCGGATGACCGAGCTCGCCCTGGCCAACGCGCCCGGCGAGCTGTTCGTGCCGTGGGTCAAGAAGATCGTCCGCGAGCCCCAGCGGATCCCTGCGGTAGCCAAGCGGACCTTCCGGCTGCTGCGCCAGGGCGGCTTCCGTGCGGTCCAGGACTACATGTCCGAGCGGGCCTCCCGTTTGGATCAGAACCAGTCCTACGCCCGTTGGTGCCGCCTGCACGACACCCTCACCGACGCCGACCGCAAGCGGATCGCGGCGCAAGTGGAGGCGATGGCGTACCGGCCGACCGTCTCGGTGATCGTGCCGACCTGGAACAGTCCGGAGCGGTACCTGCGGCTGGCGATCGATTCGGTCCGTTCGCAGCTCTATCCCGATTGGGAGCTATGCATTGCCGACGACGCTTCGCCGGAGCCGCACGTCCGGCGCGTGCTGGAGGAGTACGCCACCCTCGATTCGCGCATTAAGTTCGTGGTGCGAGAAAAGAATGGCCACATCTCCGAGGCCTCCAACTCGGCGCTCCAGATGGCCACCGGAGAGTTCGTTGCCTTCCTCGATCACGACGACGAGCTGACCGAGCACGCGCTCTACATGATGGCGGAGCGGCTCAACGCCCATCCCGACGCCGACATCCTCTATAGCGATGAGGATAAGATCGACGAGGAGGGGAGGCGCTTCGATCCCGCCTTCAAGCCGGAGTGGAACCCGGAGCTGATCAAGTCCCAGAACTACATCTGCCATCTGGCGGTCTATCGTGCGGCGCTGGTCCGCGAGGTGGACGGTCTCCGCAAGGGATACGAGGGCAGCCAGGATCATGATCTGGTGCTGCGCTGCAGCGCCCGGAGCTCGCGCGAGAAGATTCACCACATCCCGCACATCCTCTACCGCTGGCGCTCGATCCCGGGCTCCACCGCATCCAGCCTAGGCGAGAAGCCGTACACCCAGGTGGCCGGCGAGAAGGCGGTACGCGACGCGCTCAAGTCCGCCCGTGTTCTGGCGGAGGTAGACAGCGCCCAGGTGGGGGGGACCTACCGGGTCCGCTACGAGCTCCCGGAAAAGCCCCCCAAGGTGTCGATCATCATCCCCACCCGCGACGGTTACTCGCTGATGAAGATGTGCATCGAGAGCATCCGGTCGAAGACCGAATACCCGGACTACGAGATCCTGATCGTCGACAACCAGAGCTCCGATGCTCAGGCGCTGGACTACTTCGCGGAGCTGGAGCGGAAGGGCATCGCGCGGGTGCTCCGCTACAACGACGTTTTCAACTATTCCGCGATCAACAACTTCGCCGCGAAACATGCCGAGGGAGAGATCCTCTGCCTGCTCAACAACGACATCGAGGTGATCTCCCCCGACTGGCTGAAGGAGCTGGCGTCGCGGGCCAGCTTGGACGGCGTTGGCGCGGTGGGGGCCAAGCTCTACTACCCGAATGACACCATTCAACACGCGGGAGTGGCCACCGGCGTCTGGGGAATCGCGGGACACGTCTTCAAGGGTCGCGGGCGGAACGATCCCGGCTATCTGGGGCGGCTGATGGTGGCCTACAACGTCACCGCGGTGACCGGCGCCTGCCTGATGGTGAAGAGGTCGGTCTACGAAGAGGTGGGGGGCTTAAACGACAAGGAGCTGAAGGTCGCGTTCAACGACATCGACTTCTGCCTCAAGCTGTCGGAGGCGGGTTACTTCAACGTCTGGACCCCGTTTGCCGAGCTGTACCATCACGAGTCGGTCTCGCGCGGCACCGAGGACACCCCGGCCAAGAAGGCGCGGTTTCAAAAAGAGATCGACTACATGAAGAGGCGGTGGGGCCAGGTGCTGGTGAACGACCCGTTCTACAGCCTCAACCTCACGCTGGAGTCGGACCAGTACGAGCTGGCGTGGCCGCCCCGCGCCCAGCGCCCTTGGGAGCCTCCGAGTAAAAAGTCCACCTCCAAGAAGCAGTCTAGGTTGAAGGGAGACCGGAGTTGAACGAGACCTCGATTCGATCTCCTGGAGTTCGCCGCCCCTCCCACAGGGATGTCTTCGAGAGCAGCCTCGCCGCCATCGGCAAGTTGGAGCACCTCAACCAATTCATGAGCCGCGATAGCGATAGCATCAAGGCCTGGGCGAAGCATCTTGGGATTGAAGATCGAGACGCCCTACTGATGGCGACAAGCCGCACATCCAGGTGCCGCACCCGCTGACTTTCGAAAATGGCTGCGTGGTCGTGGACAAAGGAAACCTGGGTCAGTCAAGAGCTGTCGATAAATCGAGCGAGCAAGGACGAGGTCGAGGAGCCGGTGGGACCCACCCCCGGTGCGTACACGGTTGTACGTGCGGTGTGGGGGGGACCGGCGACAATGAGATGGGCCGGCGCTGCCGATTTATCGACAGCTCTTCAGTCTGCGTGATGTCGATCCGCAGCTGATTAGCCATCCACGAACGGTGGGGCCAAAGGGGGCTGCGGTACGACGACCGAATGTGATTGCTCGTCGAGCAACCGTGCTGGTGCGAGAACGCTCAGAGCAGTCGTTGCTTCGAGGTGTCGCGTCAAGGCGTCACGCCGGGGACTTGTTAGCGCCTACCGGAAAGGCACGTATAACTAGTCCTCAAACAAGCGTGAAGGAGGGATCAAAACCCGAAAAGCCCCGATAATCCGACGAGAACGACCAAGAACCCGTCTGAAGACCGGAGGCTTTTCAAGTGAACCGAAAACTACGTCGGCGGCTGTCAGGTGAGAAGG
>JBGTHI010000488.1:0-4032 GCA_041746295.1 Myxococcaceae bacterium | reverse complement strand
GCTCTGAGAAAGGTGAAGGCGGCGGCCACGGCAAGCCGGACGGCACCGGTAAGTCCAAGTCCGGCAACTCGGCGGCGGCCAACATGTATTCTGATCAGCTGGCTTTGCTGGCCAAGCTGCTGGGGCTAACACCTGAGGAGTTGATCAGGCTCAGCCCGGAAGAGCTTCAGGCGAAAGTCGGCGCGCTCAGGGGAGCCGAGAAGACGAAGGGCCAGGAGCTCTTGAACACAGCCCAAACGGGTGACGGCTACCTGCAGGAGACCGCGCAGCCGGTGGCGCTCCCAACCTCGCCCGAAGTCTCGGCCTCCCCCCCGAGCCCGGAGAGGATCCCGGGCATCGATTCCACCGCGGTGGCCTCGCTCGCCCTGTCGCAGGGCTACGGCACCGGCACCGCCTAGCGCCAAGGCTCGACCCCGCTTTCCACCCGCGGTGCCGGAGTCTTTCCTCAAGACTGAACCCCCCGGGTGCTTTGGCCCGAAGGCGTCGGTGAACTGGTCGAGCTCCGCTTCCGTCATCCCAAAGGAGAGCGTCCCAATCATCTTTTGTTCAACGACGCCACGTCGCCGGGAGAAGATCCGCCTTACGCGCTCGGTCATCGTCTTGGCAGGTTGGACTTCGGTGGCAATCATCGCAACCCGTTGTGGTCGAGCTTTCGGAGGGTTCGCCGGACTGACAGCGAAGGGGGGTCATCGGCCTATTTCATGGCTCGGCGGGCCGCGAGGCGCTCTGGATGCTCGAACGCGTCGGCGAACTGGTCGAGCTCCGCCTCCGTCATCCCGAGCAAGCGCCCTTCCGTCCGCCACTTGGAGACTGCGGTATCGACCTTCTTCAAAATACCTTTGGCTCTCGACAAAGAGGTTCGGAAGTACGGGATGACCGACATCAGCGCGGCGATGCTGGCCTCGGGACCACTCTCCTCGGAGATCCAGGTCTTGAGCTCTCGCACGCGCTCAGGGAAAGGGTTGATGTCGAACGCGGGAGCGAGGCGCCATTGACCTCGCGACACATGCAAGAAGCCGTGGTTGAGCAGGTGATCGTCGACGTTGGTGATGAGGATGGAAAAGGCAATGCGCCGCCAAAGCTCTTCGATGTCGGCAGGAGGGTCACTCCCGTTCACGCGCAAGGCATCCACAATCTCCGTATAGGAGTGTTCCTCGGCCTCGCCCGGCTCTGCCCCCAACATCGTTGAGGCAGAGGCGTACATCAGCCGTCCGCCCATGCTCGGCCGGTCGAACCGACGAATCAGCGCGACCGGCGTTCCCTGACTGTCGACGAGGCGAGCGTCGGCGGCGTCAATGCCGGCCATCCGAGCCAACCGCATCGCCAAGACCTCTCCCTTGGTCACCGCTCGCTCATCGGAGACACTCGGGAACTTTCCGATTGACAGCCGGCCTTTCTCGTCGATGACAGTGCACTTCGGCCTTAATCCTCCCAGGGATGTGCCACGTCCTCGGAGGTATGTCAGGTCGGCGGCGCTTTCGCTCTGAGTCTCAACGGCCCGCGTTGCCCTCAGGAGGTGCTCGAGCTCAATCAAAGGTGGCGCCGTTCGGCTGTCAGGCTCGGCGGCGCGCCGAAAGATGCCATCCGCCGTTTGAAATCGCAGAGCGCCGACTCGGCTGAAGTCGTCCACCGCAAGAAGGAAATCGAGCGCGCTGAGGGGAGTCGCCGGAGCTTTGCTTGAGCTTGGGGCTTGCCGCCTGCGCTTGGCGTGATCCCTTAGGATGACTCTGCGTCCCCAACCGTCCGGCTCTGTGTCCGCGATGATTGAGTGAAAGACCGGGCCATCTCGCACCTTGCGATGGAACTGAGGACCGGGGACAAGTGGTAACGCGGGATCGATCGCAAATCGCTTGGAATCTGCGAGCCACTCGGCGTCGTATTCAAACGCCGCATTCTCCCGGGCGCCCTGGAGCGCATACCGAATGGCACCCACCAGCCGCGGCCCGTCGCCAAGAAAGACTTTGACGGTCTCTGCTCGGTTCATAGAAGCGTCGGCCCCTTCTTGGTCCGAACACGCTTGGGCAGCTGCTGCGTGTCGAGCAACAGCCCCTGCTCATCGCGTGCCGGATCCAGCAGACCATCCAGAATGTCGCCCAAGCCGAGAACGAAAAGGGTCATGGCATAGACGCCCATGGCCACCGTTGGGTCTCCCTTCTCGACCCGAAGATAGGTGCTCTTGGACACTCCAAGTCTCTGCACGATCATCGCTATTGTAAGGTGCCGCTTGCGTCGGGCGACTGAGATGTCTAATCCCAGCTTCGCCAAGGAGCGGCGAAGCTTGTTTGGCATTATATCTTTGATGGCCGATCGCATTTATAGACCCATATATAAGCCCGTGGGGCTTGTATGCATTCATATATAAACCCATAACTCAAGCCGGACAACTTGTAGGTTCATCGTCCCGTCGGTCCGCCCACGGCCATCGATAGCTTCGATGCGCTGAAGGTGTTTGGCGTGAATGCCGACCAACTCAGCGGCTCGTTCCTGGCTGAGTCCCAGGCCCTTCCGAAGGCCTCGGAGATGCTCTCCAAGGAGTCGGCCCTGTCGGCGAATGAGGCGACCAAGCTCTCCGCACTATCGTCGGCTCAAAGGGCGTCAATCCATGCCCTCACGGTCGCCACTCCGGCTGCGTCCACCTGCTCGGTGCCCAGCGGTGGCATCTGACCGCGGTCGCGCAGGTTCATTCGTCGAATGACTTCACTCGAGCCTGAGTTGCCCGCTGCGATTCGGAAGGTGTCGAGGGAACTCCCAGCGTCCGGTCCTCCCGAGGTCTGATCCGCCCCTGTTTCAGCGGACGGAGAATGCTCGCCGGATTGTCCTCCGCAGTAAGTCGCTCCGGTGGCCGCGAACACCACCGCGAGCGTCCCAATCCACCGTCTCTGTCGCATACTCTCTCCACTGTGGTTTTGTAGGGAACGAAGCGTACGTAAGTACTTGCACCCCCCGCAACGTGGGAAGATGTGCCGCCCTGCAACCCTTCAGGTTTCCAAACCCCGCTGCGCGAATTGCGCAGCAGCGTCCTGCAGATGAAGCCGACACTTTTCGTTCCTGTGCCCCGCTACCTCAGCTCTGCCGTGAATAACGTGGGTTCAGCCCAAGCGCTGGGTTGTTGAACGCACTAACGATTGGCTCACACGCCAGCGCCGCCTCGCCAAGGACTATGAGCGCACTCCAGAATCCTCCGAGGCTTTCATCCACATCACCATGCTCCATCTTATGGCGCGACGCCTCGCATAAGTCCGATCAGTTCAAGGCTCTTAGCTCCAGGTTTGGAGCTCGAGGATGTTTCCCTCCGGATCGCGCGCATAGGTAAACCGCAGCGTTCCAACCCCAGGCACGTCCTTGGTCACGGCCTCTCCCAAGCGGGAGCCACCATGCTCGATCACAGCAGCGAGTGCTGCACCAACGTCGTCAACCGCGAATGCGAGGTGACCATAGCCAACTCGGTTTGGCACAGGCTGCTCCTGTGGAATCACCGTGGCGTACGAGAAGATCTCCAACGTAGGGCCATCAGGCCCGCATCCCGGCAGGCGGAGATGGGCTCCCTTGAGGTGAGCACCCGGTACGCCGCTTGCTCGCTCCAGCCATTCACCACTCTGATCACGTTCGGGCGGGACGGGGATGCATCCGAAGACCTGTTCGTAGAACTTTGCCGCTCGTTTCCAGTCGTGAGCGATCAAGTTGGTATGCCTGTACCGAGCTCCTGCTGCCTTTGCCATTGGTCGGTAGCTACCAGGGAGCTGCTCGAGGTTCAATCGGCTCGTTAGCGGGATCTTGAGCAAATCCGGGAGGCCAATCGGTTGTAGATTGAGGCTTGATCAGGATCGGAACCACACCCTTGATTGTAGATTGAGGCATCGTTGGTGGGAACATCTCCCTCTTTCGATTCATCTAGACCTCAAACAAGCGTGAAGGAGGGATCAAAACCCGAAAAGCCCCGATAATCCGACGAGAACGACCAAGAACCCGTCTGAAGACCGGAGGCTTTTCAAGTGAACCGAAAACTACGTCGGCGGCTGTCAGGTGAGAAGG
>JBGTHI010000487.1:0-11990 GCA_041746295.1 Myxococcaceae bacterium | reverse complement strand
CCTTCTCACCTGACAGCCGCCGACGTAGTTTTCGGTTCACTTGAAAAGCCTCCGGTCTTCAGACGGGTTCTTGGTCGTTCTCGTCGGATTATCGGGGCTTTTCGGGTTTTGATCCCTCCTTCACGCTTGTTTGAGGTCTAGTCTCAGACGCGGCGCGCCAGCCACGGGCTATAGGCTTGAACCTGCAAGCGCCTGAACTGGCGTTTTGCCCCAGCGAGGAAAAGAGACCCCAAAACACCAAAGCCCCGCCAGCCAACTACCTTTGGGGCTTCAGTTTTCTCAGTTGCGGGTGCCTGGATTTGAACCAGCGACCTTCGAGTTATGAGCCCGGAATCGCGTAGCTCGTAGGCGGGCGCGATTGCTCCGTTTCTCTCTTAAATTAGTCACTTAGGTCGGCTGGTGACTCAACAGTGGTGGACTGAAAATGACGATACCCCACTCTGGTTTGGTCCCGTTTTGCCCCCAGCGGGATCGCCGCGGTTTGAGCTCGGGAACGCAGCCCCACCGGACCGAAGACTGTCATCGACGGGATCTTCATAATCTGCTCGTTTTACGTTCCCCGCCGCGCTGGGCTCGGCCATGAGGAGGCAATGATGCGCGTACTGAAAGCATTGGCCTGGTGGTTCTTGATGGCGATCTTGTCGCTTTTCTCTTCCTGAGCCTCGCCCGCCAGAAAGCCGAGCCGAGTTCAATCGGCGGAGCGACGTCCACGTCGCTCTGTTCGGGTGAGACCCGCGCTGCCCGGCGAGCCGGAGCGCCGAGGCAAGGCCAAGTCTGTGGACCCATCCGCACACTACACTGATCGCCACACATGGGGCACCTGCTCAAGATATTGATGCGACTCGTTCGATCACTGGTTTGGTGGTTCTTCATCGCGATCTTGTCCCTCCTTCCGTCCTAGTGATGCGGCGGTAGGACTCAGGAACCTGCCCGCATGGCAGTACATGGCGGATCACGGCGAGGCATCGAAAACCACCCTCGCACGGCACCGTGACGGCACCATTTCCGATCGGTTAAAGGGTCAAAGCTTTTCCTGGCTGCAGCGCCCCCCCCCCCAGGGCCACCCGGTTACTCTTCTTCTTCGCGACTCCCGAATCGAAAGCCGTCCTTCCGGTCAAACCGCGCTTCCTGGAAAGCTGAAAGTCCGGGATATGGCCGCTCGCCCCGTTCGTTGCCGCGATACTCGGCGGGCAATTGAACCCACCTCATCTCCATTGTTGGGCCCGACTCGACTACCGCCCGCCCCTCTCTCATGCGGAACCTCGAATCTGCAGCCTCACGCACCTGGTCTGAAACGAAGTTCGCGGCACGATTTAGCTCCAAGACGAGATCCTGCACCAGATCGACATGAGCTTCGTACTGCTTGGCCAGGGCGTCGTATCGGGCAGCGTCCCACTCACTGATTTGGTAGAACTTCTCGGTGATCATCAACTCGCCCTCTGGCCGTGCGTACTTCCGAAACGTCTCCTGAAAGTCTCGAAGCACTGCATGGAAGTTTAAAAACGCGCACTTCACGCCCTCGTATCCCTCGGGCCAGACACGCGCGAGCAGCCACTCTCGGAGTTCCTCCAACTGCCGATCAAGTTGAGCTTTCATTCGTGGATGGTCGTTTGAGAGAAGAAAGGACGTCCAAGCCTTCCAGCTATCTAGACTCAGTCTGCTCGCCCACTCATTCGCAAGATCGAGAATGATGGCCCGCGCTTCCTGCTTCGCTGCATCCTGGGAGGACTCCCCAAGCGATAGGCCGCTGATACCAATGGACTGGTCAACCCTGTCGCCAACCATTTCCAGAATCTTCGTACCCAGCGAATGCTCTCTGTACTTCCGCCCGACGCTCAGGAGAGCATCCAGATGCTTCGCGTAACCTGGGGGCTTCAGCTCAAGGTATAAGGACAACGCCGACAAGAGATGATCCATAGTCGCGCCAATACGCTGAGCGCGCATTAACCAGTCGACACTCAGGTCAACGGTCCCCGGAAATTTTACCGCCTCATAAGCGACAGCGAGTCCCGTGCTGTCACGCTGAACGAATCCACCATCAATGAGTATCGCGGTGAGTCGATGAACCAACGCCGGGTAGTCCTCAGGAGGCCGCTCGCGGAGCAGGGCTGTGAAGCGATACGCCTCATCATCGAAAGTATCAGGACTGCAGATCAGATTCTCGGCCGCAAGAACGACGGCCGCGGGAGGTCTTTCTCCTGTCGCAATGAAGCTCCCCCATTTTCGGGCCCCATCATCTCGCAAGATCCGCTTGTCCTTCTGCAGGAGCTCCAATACCTCCGACCACTTCGCCAACTGGGCCGACGGAGCTCCGGGCGAAACACCCTCCGCTCGGCCCCCACCGCCCTGGTCCTCAACGCTCAGCCCCTCTACCGGCGACCGATCCTTGCATCCCAAGGCCCCAAGAGCGTCTTCTCGACTCATCACGTGGTGGGCCAGATGAATTGCGCTGAAGGCTGCGAAAGGCTGCGCTCTGTCGTTCTTGAGACCGTCGGCCCAGTCACATATCGACTTCACTAGAATCAGCTCCACCCCAGCCCGGCTCGCGGCGGCGTAGGAACCAGCTCCCTCCATCTCTCCGCCCAATGCCGTCGGAAAGTGGGTGACCAACCGGTCCCTAAACGCTTCATTGTCGACTAGCGTCTCTCCGGAAAGAACAGGGCCAGGATACGCCCGCACTTCCTCAAGGCCCCTCGGGAGCGTCCAATCGGCACTCCGGGTTCGGAAGCGCTCCAGTAGCGTCCCGCCACAGTTCAGGTTCTCGCCGCGCTTGTCTGTGATGGTTAGCCCGACCCGCTCAAGGTCGTAGGGGAGTATTGTTGAAGCAACGAGAACGTCGCCAAGCTTTTGCTTCCTTCGGTTCACGCCGAAGGCAATTCCAAGGATGAGGATCGCCTTGGGGCGCGCCTCAGCAATCGCCTCATGGGTGGTGAGCGTCGCTCCCTGTCGGGATAGCCCACCAGGGCTGCACTCGACATGCGCAATCTTGTATCGACCGAAGATACCGACCCGATACGTGACGAGCTTGACCGCTCCCTCCAGCAGCCCCGCCTCGCCTGAGAGCGGCATCATGAACCGGTGAAGAGTCTTCCGCTCGACCTCGGTCGCGGTCATCACGACCAGATCGATATCGCTCAGCTCCTTGAGCAGCCTCACCGATCCGACCGGAACAATCGGGGACGCCCTTCTATCTGGGGGAGCCGGAACGTGTGAAACGAGGCACACGCCGTCGAGCGCAATGGACTGAATGCGATTATTCCCAGACGCGGCGTCTGCATCTCCGTTGTTACCCACGGCAACCGTCGCCAGGCACCGACCATTCGCAAAGCGCGCATCCAGCGTGGCTGTCCAGGACGTGACGTCATCGTCATCAACCGCCATGTCCGGTCCGAGGCTGATATTTACCAGCTCGTACTTGGAGGGGTTCTGATCGAGGTGTTTTACAATCCTGTCGAGGGCGTCGAGGACCTCGAGATCATTATGGCCGCTCGAGTCATCGAGGACTCGAACATGATCGACACCGCAGATTGGCGCCAGCTGCGCCTGACCGCTCTCCAGGGGCCCGAAGAGAAAGGCCGAAGTTACTGCGAGCCCATGTTGCTCTAAAGATCGTCTTTTGTGGACCAATCCCTGCGGGATGAATCAATGAGACCCACGGACTCAAATCCGCCTGTGCTGAAGCAGGCAGCCCGCCGTCGAAGATAACGGCACGGGTCGTGGTATCGAGTGGACCACTGTTCGGCAACGTGACCGGGAATCCCGCCGTTTGCCGCACGATTCCTGGACGAAAGGGCCGGAGCGCGGGCATCCCACGAACGACCCGTACGAAGGAGAACCGTGCAAGTTCTTCGGCGCGCTTGGGATCGAATCGCACCGGAATGAACGTAAGACCAGCAACATCTCGCCGTCGAGCGACCAAAGGTGTCGCCCCATGCTTCGTGGCGTACTCGATGAATTCCTCGACGACCCAGCCCGTGTCATTGTGGAGCACAACCTCCAAGGCCACATCAGTACGGCCCTTGGGGATCGCCTTCAGCTTGTTCTCGGCGGCAAAGGGCCTCAGGTCTTCGATTCGGACGAGCTGCGTTGCGGCTCGGTCCATCTGTGGCCCGGCCTGAAGCTCTTGGGCCCAGGTGTCGAAAGCGCTTCGGCGACCAGCAACGAAGATGTCCTCTGTGATCGCCTTGCTAGGAGGATTCTTCGTTCCCCATACCTCGGGGGTCACTTCGCGGGCTCTGCTCCCGACGGGATGAAGACCAATTTGCGCAAAGAGCTCGGCGGGAAAATCACTTTTCGAAATGTACCGCGGGTGAAGAGTGACTACTGCGACGGCTTCATCTCCAGGGCATGCCTCGGCGGGCAAGCTCCTCAAATAGGAACGGGTCGTTTGCAGGCGAGTTTCAATTCTGCCGCGCGCAGTCGCCAAGTCATACGGAGGCTTCTTCGGACTGGATCCCTTCTGGACATCGACGTGCGAGGTCAATCGCTCGCCGCTCCCGAGCAGGAAGTTGTTCTCTCTCGCCATTACAGCGCCCCCTTTCGACCGGCACCTCGACCACCACCACGTCTCTCACCACGATGACTTCGAAGGGTGTCCCTCGACAAACCGGTGAGCGCCGAGATCTCACGCTGCGACTTCCCCGCCCGCTCCAGAGCGAAGGCGACCTCTAGTCGAGCACCGACCGAGCCGGTGCGAGACAAATCCGCCAGCTGGAGGGTCAGGGCTTCGTCAATGGGACACCTTTTCACAACGGCCGCCCGACGTGCCTCGTTCACAAACCTTGTGACATCGGCAAAGGACCGACCGGAAAGGGCCGATGCGATTGTAGTGACGTCCACGCCTTGATCCGGAAGCACTGCCCGAAGGTGCCTTTCAAGGTCAGATGCATTCGGCTGCGGAAATTCGACAACCCGTTCGAACCTTCGCCACACCGCCGGGTCCAACAGTTCGGGGTGATTCGTGGCCGCGATCAGCAATCCTTCCGAGGGCCAATCATCGACAGCCTGAAGAATGACCGTGACGAGGCGTTTCAATTCCCCCACTTCGGCGGTGTCGTCCCGGCGTTTTGCTATCGCATCGAACTCATCGAGGAGCAGCACACTCGGTGCCTGGCGCGCGTAGTCAAGCACCACACGAATGTTGCCACCAGTCTTTCCGAGATAGCTGCTCATCACCGTCGCAAGGTCGAGTGTGAGCAACGGGCGCTCCACGCTCCTTGCCAACCAGCGCGCGGACATCGTCTTCCCGACGCCCGGCGGACCAACGAAGAGAAGCGACCTCGTTGGACTGATGCCCGCTGCGCGTAGCTCGTCTTCGCGCTTCCTTTCCTCAACAACCGCCTGAAGCGCTCTACGAAGGTGATCAGGCCAGGTGGGCTCAGTCGGAAGCTCTGGAGCATCCTCCCGTCTGAGAAGCTCCAAGCGACTCTCAGCGTCCACCGGAAGCGGAAGAACACGCCTTACTGGCGACCCCGCCGTCGACGCGAGATCGAGAACGCCTTTCACAGAAGCGGATAGGTCGGGACGCCGTGGCCCGATTGCTCGGAGGACCCGGCGCGCTAGCGCGGCGACGTCATCGCATCGGCCACTCAGGGCCAGCCGCGCCAAATGGACGAACTCCTTTTCGATGTCGCTCATTAGTCCACCGCCATCCACATGAAGACTGGAGACTAATATGTCGTGGTGGACTAGTTTCTGTCAACCCTCACTTGTTAGCCCGGTCACCAGCTTTAGGCACGTCGGTTGGGTTGAACCACACTCCGATGTCCGGAAGTGGCTAGAGGTTGCCACGGGCCGGGGCGGCCTCCCGTAGGTGCCCCTCAAGTGGCGGGCTTCAGCTGAGAGAGTCTGCGGATCGCACCGGGGTCTAGTCGTACCCAAATCACTGCTCCCGGCGGATGTAGGTAACGCACTGGTTCCGGCAGTCGCTTGGCTCGTTCGAGTACCCACGCGTACGTCGTCGCGTAGTACAGATCCGTTGGCAGAAATCCTGTTCGGTCCGCGTTACGGCGAAGCTCTGCCAGGGGCAATGGCCCGACGACTCCCACCACGTCGCAGGTGCCAACAATGTGGCCGGACTTGCTCTCGATGAGCGCGATCGGGCCGCGCCGGGTGGTGGCCTTGCCTCGGATTTCCCAGGTCTTGGTGCCCGCGAGAATCTTGTCCAGGGGCGCCTTCATGATGAGCAGGCCGTGAGTAATGCGAACCCCTCGTCCGCCCTCCATCGCGGCATCCGCCGACCCATTTCCAAGTAGCAGTTCGAGCCCCCGGCACTGAAGAGGAGCGACCGGCTGGATGGAGGCTCCAAATGAACGAGGCACCATTCTTCCGAGCTGCGGCTCTACGATCGGGTGGCCTATCAGCCACCGCGTCAGCTTCGGTTCTGCCCTGTACCTCAGCAGCCATTCGCCTCGCGCGTTCTGGACCGGGGAACGGGTCACACGAGCTGCCGCATAGATCCCCGGTTGCTGCTTCAATCGACTTCCACCGAACTTAAACAGCAGGAGGTGGCCCGTGCGAATCATCCGGTGGCAATTGCCGGCGACCCAGGTCGCTTCTCCTCCCTCAATTAGCGCTTCTGCGGATGCAACGGCGTCGTCCGGATCGGCCCTGTAGCCGTACTTCCCGTTGTTCGGGTTGTGGTGAACGACGAAAACGCGGCTGCACCCGCTGGAGTTCGACAACGAAGTCACCAGGCGCTCTCTTCCCGCAACAGCGCGTTCAACTCCCCTCCTCCTTGTCCCGACCTTCGCTCGGGTTGGGAAGCATCCGGAAACGCTCATGTAGAGTCAAAAGCACTTCCGCATCGAGGGCTGCATAGAGCAGTTGCTGGCCGTCGAGCGGCCTCCGGCTCCAGTTGGACGTCTGCGAAGATTTGTCCAGAGCGATGCCAAGCTCGCGTTCGCACACCATGGCCAAGCTGTGGCCACCGACGACGTCGGCGCCTCTCGCTCGACGCGAGGCCTCCAACGTGTCGAACACTCCATCAACGGCGATCCCCACCGCCGCGAACACACGGCGCTCGAAGCGCGCGTTGTGAATCACCTTCGTCGGCCGCTCACCACTCAGCACATCGATGAGTGGTTTGAGTTCGCCCACGGCGAATGGGTCGATGAGGTACGTCCGCGTCCGAGTAGCGATCTGAACGAGACAAAGGGTACCAAAGTCGAGAGCGGTCTCAACGTCGAGCCCGACAACATCCGCGGCCCCGAGCTCCTCGCTCACAGCGCGAAGTGCTGCCGGAGTATCTACCCACTGGACCTCGTTGCGGGGAATGGCTGGAACTGCCTGGTCCACCCGCGCCACGAACTCAAGCGCCAGGGGGCCAGTGGCTTCGACGTCCGCGAGACGAACCCCACTTGGCCTCGCTGCAACCCGAACGCCGTTAACCTTCACGCTCGCGAGGAAGCGCAGGGTCCCAGGATGGTCAAGCAGGCGTTCCGCCAAGAGACGGTCCTCGGCGTCTTCGGGCAAGCAGGGCTGAAACTTGCTCAGCATGCCGCGAGCCATGTCCCGCGCGGCATCCGCGGCCACCTGCTCCCATTCCAGATCAGCAAGGCCGCGTATTGCGTCGCCCGCAGCTGTCACCGGGAGGTCCTTGCACCGGACCGACAGATTGCCTGCGACCCACTTCTTGCCGGATTTCTTCTCGAGGCCGGCGGCGAGGAGCCGGTTCACTGCGCCGCCCGCAAAGGTGTGCCACTGCACCCCGTCGGGATGATCCTCGAGGGGGGCCGTGCCCTCCTCGAGGATCCCGCCGTAACTCTCGCGCATCGAGGCCAGCTCGACGGCGGCGGTGCGCGAGAGCCACGCAGCCTCCTGCCGCTCGTGAAGGAGCACGTCCATCATGGCCTGGCAGAGCTTTGTCGAGAGCACACCTGGAAGGCCTAGCCAGCTCGGTACGCGACCGTGCTCGGCAGGACGGACGTGTAGGAGGCTCTTCGACCAGTCGACCTGGCCAACCTCCCACGCACGACCGGATAACCGAAAGCAAAGCGGGCCCTTGTTGCGATCGTGCATCGAGATGAAGATTGCCTGGATGTAGCCGACGTCTTCCTTCCCGTTCTGCACCCGCATGACAGGCGGCGCGGTGAACACGGCGTAGAGTTCGAAGAAGTTCTTTCGGCCGTAGAGCTTCTCCCCGCGCTTGCCCAGCGAAAGCAGGCCGTCCGCCTCGTAAAGGATCTCGCGCTGGAGCATGGTATCGACCAGCTCCTGTAGGCGTTCTGGCCGGATGCTCGAGAACGGATACGCAGCCTCCACCCATGGCAGGAGCTTGTGCCTGGAGATGCCGCCTTCTTGAAGAATCAGCGCCATCACCTGGTGCGCGAGCACGTGCATCGCGTGAGCAGCCGGCTGTACGTTCTCCACCCAGCCCGCCTCGGCAAGGCGCAAGAGAGCCACCGACTGGAGCAGCGACTCCGAACTGAGGCAGAAGAACGTACAGTTCGCGCGGGTGCTCTCGCGTCGACCTGTGCGGCCGAGACGCTGTAGAAACGATGCGACCGACGCGGGCGCATCTACCTGGATGACCTGGTCGAGATCTCCAACGTCGATCCCGAGTTCCATTGTCGACGTGCAGACGATGGCTGTGTTTTGGCCCTTGGCGAATTGCTCTTCTGCCAGCGTCCGATCAGCGCGGCTCACTGAGCTGTGGTGGATGAAGACTTCGACCCCGGTCCCGGCCAACGCGTGCGCTACCTTCTCGGCCTTCGATCGACTCTCGACAAAGACGAGGCTCTTCTTTCCCCGCGCAAGCTGCCCGATCCCCGCCGCGGCCTCCGCAATGTCCGCGCAGAGATCCAGACGAAGGCCGCGGTCAACCTTGGGTCGCGGTGGGTCCACCAGGCGGAACGGCCGGCGGCTTGAACCCTGCAGCCACTCGCCGAGCACATGTGGATTCCCGACAGTGGCTGACAGGCCGATGCGCTGGACATCGCGACCGCACATTGACACCAAGCGCTCCATCAAGCTCGCAAGGTGCGCCCCGCGATCGTCGGCGGCGAACGCATGGACTTCGTCGATGACAACCGCAGAGAGGCCTTCGAAGATTGTGCGCGCGCCGGTGCGAGCGCTGATCATCATGACTTCGAGCGACTCCGGCGTGGTCATCAGGACGTGGGTCCGTGCCTCGCGGAAGCGCTGCTTGCGCGAGTCGCTCACATCGCCGTGCCACTTAAAGACCTCGAGCCCGACCATCCGCGCGTAAGACTGGAGCCGTTCCTCCTGGTTGTTGAGGAGTGCTCGAATCGGGCAGACGTAGAGCACCGAAACCGGATTGAGGTTCTCCGTCAGGACACGGGAGAGCAGCGGAAAGATCGCGGCTTCCGTCTTTCCACCGGCGGTCGGTGCCAGAACGACGGAATTGCACCCGTCGAGCACCGCGTCGATGGTCAAATCTTGAACAGGCCGAAGGGAGCGCCACCCCAGGTCGTGGACGATGGCGTGCTGCAGGTGGGGATGTAGGCGCTCGATCCCAGCCATGCTCTATCCGTCCAGGCGCTTCGTCGGCTTCTCGGTGGGCTCCGCGCCGTCGGTTGAAGCCTCCTCGGCCACGTCCAACGATCGGCCGTGCTTTGCAGCAAGTTCCTCCGCCGTGAGCTTCCCGTCCTCGAGCTCGAGCCGGTAGTGGGTGCCCGGGTCGTAGTCCTCGTGGATGTCGACACGGTCCATCACGTCGATCAGTTCGCGTAGAAAGAGCCGCGGTGCCAGCGACACCTTGCCGCCAAAACCCGCCGTCACCTGGGCGACGAGTGCGCGCAGAAAGCGATCATCGATGCGCTTCGCAACCCTGTCGGCGTTCTTGGCCGGATAGAGATTTCTGATGCGGGTCCCTACCGTCAGCAGGCGCTCGTCGGTGAACGGGAGGAGCCGAACTTGCGGTGCCCGCAGGTTGTCGAAGCGGCCATCTTCGCCGAAGTTCACCTGCACGCGTTGGTAGAGCGGCGCCAGCGCCTTGAGGCCCTTGTAGCCCTCGAAGAAGTCGCGCGTGCCGGTCACGACTAGGTACAGGCCTGGGAGTTCTTCCTTCGCGAGCATGTCCATCAGCTGCCGGAGCGCATTCAACGACTTCTCGCGGGTCTGCGCGTTCATGCGCTGAACGGTCTCGACCTCGTCAAGCACAACGACCAAGCCTCCATATCCCGACTGCCTAAGCAGCTGCAGGAGGCCAGCAAGGAACGTCAGCGATGCCTGACCATCGACTTTGTCCTTCGTGCCCGCCGCCTTGAGAACGGAGCGGTCGGTGTGGGGCTGACCGGCTAACCATGCGAGCAGACCCTGAGCGGTGGCGAAGTCTCCTTCGTGTGTAGCGCGATGGTAGGCCCGCAGGACCTGTGCGTAGGCCGGATTGCGCTTCGAAAGATCGGCCAGCTTGTCCTCGAGACGTTGCTCTGTCGCGTCAGCAAATCCCGGATCATTCTCCGAGATTCCGCGCAGGCGGGTGACCTCGTCGCCGACCTGATACAACCACCCTTCGACAATCGCCTGGAACGCATTCGGACCGTCCGCCGCCGTTTCGAGTCGCTCGATGAGACGCCGGTAGACGGCTTCCAAGTGATGAAGCGGCGTGTCGTTGATCGAGATCTGGACTTCGGAGGTCGCGAACTTCCGCTGCCGTGCCTTCGCACAGAGATACCGCGCCGCGAAGGTCTTTCCGGCCCCGTACTCCCCCCGGAGCCACTTCGATAGCCCCCTGCCACCGGAGACGAAATCGAGCTCTTGGTTCACGGCTTCGACAAGTGGCTCGAGGCCCGTAGCGAACTGTTCGAGGCCTTGGCTCGGTACGAGCCCGCTGCGAAGGGCATTCACGATCGATGGGGATTCAGAGACAAAGGCCATCAGCTCCCCTCCTTCGCCTGGTAGCGGTACATCGTTTCACCGCTCGGAAGCACCTCATCGATGAAAAGCACATGCCCTTCGGCGTGCAGCGTTCGCCTGAGCCCGCGCATGAGGCCATTGAGACGGCCTGGGTTCTTCTTCAGCCGCTCGGCAAGCTCGCTCGAGCGCGCCGAACCGTTCTCGCGCAGCAGGACGAGGATCGATTTCTCATCCACACTGAGTCGTTCGAGCATTGCTGGTGGAAGCGGAAGTGACCCGGCTTTATCCGCTGGATTGAATAGGGACAGCTGCGCCCTAAGCTTGGGTCGAATCTCATCCGACGGCAAAGGCGTGACGAGCGGCGGAGCAACCGGGCGGAGTTCCACACTTGCCTCCGCGAGGGACCCACGCCCGTACCACCACGTGGGTTCGTCAGCCTGAAGACCGTCGCGTTCTATCCATGCGAGGGGCACGACGACCTCCTCGAGTCCACAACCGCCGTGGAAACCGACCTGTGGGCCTCCGAGGTACGCGCCCGAGCGCCAGGCGAACGCACGACGCTCCGGCGGGCCGCCGAGGCCCGCGATATCGATCTCGATGAAGCCTTCGGGCACCGCATCGTGCTTCCCGAGCGACAAGTAGCGAGGCGCCTTCCCGTTGCCGGACCTAAGGCTCTTGTCGATGTACGGGCTATGACCGTGGTCCGCTGTGATAAGCACCTTGCGGTCCGCCTTCAGAGCCACGCGCAACGCAGGCTTGAACGCGGTGATGTCCTCCGGCGCAAGTCGCACCGTCGCGCCGGTGTTCGAGGAGCCGATTTGATCATCCACGGCGTTGAAGACGGTACCGACCACGGAAAGCGACTCGTCCTCGAGCGCGGCGAGCAGGCCCTGCCCGCCATCCGCGAGGTCTGCCTTCAGGAAGAGGCGACGACTTCGGGTGCCGAGCGCAGCGTTCTGGTTGAAGCGGGCCTTGTCCGTCTTCGCTTCCTCCTGATCCCGGAATACCGTTTCGGCCACGAGTGGATCGTTGGGCAGCTCGCCCAGGAAGATGGCGCCGCGAGCGTGACTCGTGACTGTGGGCAGCGGAGAGAGTGCGGGAAGACCGGCGACCCGTCCATCGACGTCGGGCTTCATGCCGAGCGGGAACGTGTTGTCCTGCGAGAGCGCGTG
>JBGTHI010000486.1:0-8152 GCA_041746295.1 Myxococcaceae bacterium | reverse complement strand
CCTCGGCCTCGGCGTAGCCGCGCTCGCGCAGTCGTGCGGCGATCAGCTCCTTGACGCCCTCCCAGCTTCCCTCCACGAAGCGGTCGCCCACCTTGATCGGAAGATCGGCCAGCGCTTCATTCCGATGCTCCGGTGGAAGGTCGTCCAGGCCGGCCACCTCGACCGCCGACACGTTGGTGGCAACCCCCTCCTGCACCTGGACGGAGAGCTTGACCTTGTTGCCCTTGAGATTCTCGATGTGGTCCTCAACGACCTTAGCCGCGTAGTAGCCCTGCGCCTGGTAGTAGCGCTCGATGCGACGGAGGTCGGCCTGCCAGGTATTGGGGTCGAAGTACTTCCTGGCGGCCAGGCTCCGGAAGATAGGGGGGAACCAGCTTGTCGGCACGGTCAGCAGCTTGCCCTTCACATCCCCTTCGGAGAGCTGCTCCACCCCGTTGATCTTGAGCGACTTCACCTCCGCGAGATCGCGCTGCTCGGCCTCGGCATTGCCGTGACGGCAACCCGCCAGCGTGACCGAAAGCACGAGGGCGAGGCACAGGCGGTGGGTGAACACGGAAGAGCTCAACTCTCTTCGGCTCTAGAGCATCGATTTGCCAGAAAACCCAGCGCGATCACTGGCCGGCGGGCTGAAACGTTCGCAGCCGCAAATTTCGATTTCACCGCCCGGCGTCGGAGGTCCACGGCGCCAACTGCTCCGCCGCGGTGCGCGTCTCAGACTCAGAGAGCAGCGCCTCCACGTTCTGCGCGATCCGATAGGACCAGTTGCTCTCGCCCATCGTGCCCGGGAGGTTGATCCGGTCCCTCGTCCCGAGCACGTCCTGCCAGGGGAAGAGGCAGATGTTGCTGCCTGCACCGAGCGCGGTGCGAAGCAGCGCCTCGTGAGCGCCGTCGGTGTACTCACTGGAGAGCTGACCCAACTTCTGAAGCTCGGGGCTCACCCGCGCCAGCCCGGCCCGCTCGCCGTCGGAGGCGGTCTCCCACCACTCGCGCTGGGTATCGGTGTCGTGCGTGCCGCTGGTTACCAGGGACATCGCGGGGTACTGGCGCGGATCGCGGTAGGTTTCGTTGTCTCGCTCCCAGCGCAGCACCCGGTATCCGGGCACCCCCAGGCGGGTGAGTGTCTCGCGGACCCAGTTGGGCACCATCCCCAGATCCTCCGCCACCACGCCCGCAGATGCGCCGATCAGCCGGAAGATCCGCTCCCCCAGCTCCCGCTGCGTCCCTTCGTCCGGGGGCATGAAGCGTCCCGTCGGCGTCCGGTCGTCCCGGATCCACTGCCGGAAGTAGCCGACCGCGTGGTCCACCCGCCGCAGGTCGAAGTAGGAGGCGCTCTTTTCGGCCCGGAACTTGAGCCAGGCGTAGTCGTCTTTGGCCATCTGGCCGAAGTCGAAGTAGGGGAGGCCCCAGTCCTGACCGGTGGCGGAGAAGGCGTCGGGGGGGACGCCCAGCCGCGCATCGCGCCGCAGGAGATGGGGCGAGGCCCAGCAGTCGGCGCTGTCGGAGCCGATGATGAACGGCTCGTCTCCGCAGAGAAGAATCTTCCGGCGGCGCGCCTCTTCGCGAACCTCCTGCCACTGGCTCTCCGCCACCCACTGCAGCCAGGACTGGTAAAGCACCTCCTGGGACAACCGTTCGGAGGCCTCTGCCAGGGCCTTGGGCTCCCGGTCGCGCAGCGGCTGGGCCCAATCCCAGAACGCGCGGTAGTCCTCGCTTCGGGAGATCGCCTGAAATAGCGCGAACGACTCCAGCCAACGCGACTGCTCGGAGAGGTATCGCTTCAGCGCGCGTGCCGGCTCCCCACCCTTCTTCCAGGGGCCACTCTGGAATCGCTCAAAGGCTTTGCGCAGCAGGTGGCCCTTGAGCCAGAAGACCCGGTCGTAGCGCACGCGCTCGGCGGCACGGGCCTCTTCCGACTGTCGCCGCTCGTCGGGGCCGAGCTGATCCAGCCCGCCCCCCTCTACGAACTCCGGGACCGCGCTCAGGTCGATGAAGAGCGGGTTGAGCCCGAAGGCGCTGCGGGTGGCGTAAGGGCTCGGATCGTGGTGCGCCGTAGGGAGGAGCGGGAGCACCATTAACATTCGCTGCCGTGCCCGCTCCATCCAGCCGAGCAGACCCGAGAGCGCGCCGAAGTCGCCCACTCCCAGGTCGTTGCGTGATCGGAGGGAGAAGACCGGGAGAAGAATTCCAGACAACCGTTCGGCGCGCGCCATGCCTTGACTTCTATCCCGTCAGGGCGAGATGTGAATCTCTTCGACCGTGGAGGGGGGCGAGCGGATGGAGGAAATGGCCGTTGGACAACAGGAAAGGGAGGTGGTGCTGCCCGCGACGTTCTATGCCCGACCCGCTCTGGAGGTGGCTCGGGCGCTGTTGGGGAAACGGCTGGTCCGGGTGCATGCGGACGGCTCGGGTCGACAGGAAGCGCGGCTGGAAGCTCGGATCGTAGAGACGGAGGCCTACCTAGGGACCCACGATCTGGCCTGCCACGCCTCTAGGGGGCGGACCGGCCGAACCGACGTGATGTTCGGTCCCCCGGGCCGAGCCTACGTCTACTTCATCTACGGGATCTACCACTGTCTCAACGCGGTGACCGGGCCTAAGGGCGAAGCGGCGGCTGTCCTGATCCGGGGCGTCGAACCTTTGGCCGGCGTCGAGGACGGGATACGGACCGACGGTCCCGGACGGCTCTGCCGCGCCCTCCGCATCGATCTGGGGCTCAACCGCTCCGCGCTCACCGAAGGACCGCCCGCGCCCCTCTCGATCCTCGACGCCCCGCCGCTCTCCAGCCGGAAGATCGCCCGCGGTCCCCGCGTTGGCGTGGGTTATGCGGGGGAATGGGCCGAGAAGCCGTACCGCTTTTGGATCCGTGGGAGTCGAGTGGCTTGACGCGGGTGGTGTGGCCGGGCGAGTGTCGCCCCTTCCCATGGTGCAGGAGACGCCCCAAGCAACGGTCCCCCAGGCAACGCCGGCGACGATCGAAGAAGAGAGCGATCTGCTCGAGCGCGCCCAGTCTGGAGAGGACAGCGCTTTCGAAGCGCTGGTCGCGGCCACCCGGGATCGCGTCTACGGCATCGCCCTGCGGATCACCCGCTCCGACGCGGATGCGGCCGAGGTGACGCAGGAGACCTTTCTCTCCGCCTACCAACATCTGCGCGAGCTGCGCGGCTCGATCTTCAGCGCCTGGGTACAACGGATCGCCGCCAACCAGGCACTGATGCGCGTGCGGCACCGGAAGGTCGCTCAGGCAGCCGAGACCGAACTAAACGGCCCTACCTTCAATGAACGCGGCAGCCTGGATCCCTATCCTGCCTCCGACTGGAGTCGCCGGGCCGATGAGAAGGCGCTGGACGCGGAGCTGGCCAAGGCGATCGAGAAGGCAGCGGAGGCGCTGCCGGAGGATTATCGGCGCGTCTTCCTGCTGCGAGACGTCGAAGGGCTGAGCTACGAGGAGATCACCGAAATTACGGGCGACTCGCTGGGTGCTATCCGCAGCCGGCTCCATCGCGCGCGCCTAGCCATGCGGCAGGCGATCGACAACTTCTATAACGGCGTTTGAAACGGCGGGCTGCCCCAAGCATCTAAAGGGTGATGCCGGGTCGAGGTCAGGATGTTCAGCTGCAAAGATTCAATCGAAAAGCTCCTAGATTTCCTGGACGGCAAGGTGCCGCCGGAGATTGAGCGTCGCCTGGAGGAGCATCTGTCCGCTTGTCCGCCCTGCGTCGCTTTCTTGAAGACCTATCGTGCCACCCCGGGGATCTGCCGGAAGGCGCTGGCCAAGAAGATGCCGGCCGAGGTTGCGAGCAAGCTGACCGAGTTCCTCCATCAGAAGCTGAAGGGTCGCTAGAGGCGACCTGCTCCCTTGGCGCCGTGAACCTCAAGTCGCTCTCTTTGGAAGAGCTGTCCGCGGAGCTCGCACCGTGGGGCGCATCGCCCTCCGCGTCGCTCAAGCTGTTCGCGCGAGTCTTCGCGCATGGCGTGTCGACGGTGGAGGGACTGCGTCAGACTCCCCACCTCTCCAAAGTGGTGATGCAGGGCCTTGCCGCCTGGGCACAGCTGCCTTCGCTCACCGTGCTGGAGAGGCGACGCGCCGACGACGGCTTCGTCAAGTATCTCTTTGAATCTCCGCTGGGCGGGCGGATCGAGGCGGTTCGAATCCCCTTGTTCGATGAGAAGTACGTGGTTTGCGTCTCCTCGCAAGTGGGTTGTGCGCTGGCCTGCGACTTCTGCATGACCGGAAGGATGGGCTTTAAACGGAATCTCCAGACCTGGGAGATCGTAGACCAGGTGATGCAGCTTCGCGCCGAGGCGGACCGGCCGGTGCGGGGCGTGGTCTTCATGGGCATGGGAGAGCCGCTGCTCAACTACGCGGAGGTGATCCGCGCGGCGAAGATCCTCTCGCATCCGGCCGGGCTGGCCATCTCCGGAAAGTCGATCACCCTCTCCACGGTGGGGGTGGTACCGATGATCCGGAAGTACGTGCGGGAGGCGCACCCCTATCGCATGACCTTCTCGATCACCTCCGCGATACCGGAGAAGCGCAGGCTGTTGTTGCCGGTCGAGCAGCACCACCCCCTGCCTTCGTTGGTGGAGGCGATCGCCGAGTACGGCCGCGTGCGACGCGAGCGGGCGATGTTGGCCTACGTGGCGATCGCCGGCCTCAACACCGGCCGGGAAGATGCCGAGGCCTTGGCGAAGGCCTTCGAGGGGATTCCAATCAAACTGGACCTGATCGATGTGACCGATCCCACCGGCCGCTACCAGCCGCCCTCCGCCGAGGAGTTGGCCCGGTTCCGAGACCATCTCCAGATCCTCAAGTCGCCCATTGCACGGCGCTATTCCGGCGGTAAGGAGATCGGCGCCGCCTGCGGAACCCTTGAGGCATCCCGCTACGGTGGAAGCGTGATCGCCGGCTCCTCAGCTGTCGAGTAAGCCGGTGGGAGGCACGTCCAGGAGCCCCGCGACGAACTCGATGTCGCGGTGCTTGGATGGCTCCTTCGATTCCCGGGCGGCCTCGGTCGCCAGCTGAACCAACCGCGAGCCAAGAGCCTCCCGACCCTTTTCCTCGAGCTCGATCACCGCCGCCAAATACTGCTTCACCCCCTCCAGGACGTGGGGCGAGAGGTCTAGTTCCAAGCTTCCCACGATCTCGCCGGCCAGCCCCACCGTGAGGGTCTTGAGCTTCTCCCGGAGCGCGGCGGGCAGCGGATACTCTCGCTCGAGGTACCGGCTCCAGTCTTCGCTGGTCCGGAGCTGCTCCTCTTGATCTCGCCGTGTGGCCCGAAGCTCCGCCGCGTCGGGGACGGGAGGGAGCTTGGCCTCTTCGCGCCGATCGTCCGAGGCCAGCTCCTGATCGGAGAGACCATGGAGCGAGTCGAGCGCCTCGGCGATTGCCGCCCAACGGTCCAACTGCGAGCTCTCTCCGGCGAAGTCGAGCACCGCCTGCAGTAGGTTCTCCGGATCGATCGTGACCGGTGGAGCTTGCAGCGCTCCGTAGAGTTGCGAGAGAGAGAGTGGCCCGACCACCTCCCGGAGCATCGTGGCCGCCTGGTCGACCAGATCCCGGTCGAGCGCAGCGTCCGGCTGACTCAGCTTCCAGGCCGTCTGATGGGGGCCTACCGCCCGGTGAAGCAGCTCCGCGATCCGCTCGGCATCACGCAGCCCCCGCTCGGACCGACCCGCCAGGTCGGCCGGCTCCGAACCGGTCAGGTAGAGCTTCTGCGCCCTGAGAATCGCCGGCCGCAGCTGCGCCGCCTCCTGGAACGCACGGTGGAGCAGGGTTCGAATTTCAGCGAGCAGCGCTTCGCGTCGCCTCCAGCGGTCCGTGGCTCGGTTCAGGGAGATCGAGCCATCTTCTCGTTGGATCACCACCCCGGGGAAAGCCGCGAACAGGCTCAAGGGGCCGTTCAGGAAGGGCGCGACGCAGGCCTGGGAGAGGCCTGTGGACCTGATCAGCTGGCGGTCGGTCAACGGGCCGAAGCGGGCAAGTGCATCCAGGATCACCCCCTGGAGCTTCTCCACCGAACGGGGGTCGCTCAAGAGCCGTTGTTCGGCGCTCCCGGCTTCCTCCGCGCCCGCCCGGAAGTACTGCCCGTCGTCCGTCAGCCCTTCCCCGCGTACCATCGCCAGATCCGGTGCTCGGAGCCTTGGGGTAGTCCGGGCGGGATCCGCACGTGAGGGGTCGACGGGCCGGGGGTAGAAGCCCCACTGGTGGAGCGCCTGGAGCTGCTCCAGGACCGGGCGGGGAAGGGCGGCTTCCACGCCGTCTCGCAGTACCTCGGGGTCCAACATGGAATGGAGCCGTCCGAGCGCCGCGAGCTCCTGCCGAGGATCGCCGGAGGTCGGAAGCGCGAACTTCAACAGGACGTTGATAATCGCGTCGTACTGAGTCTCAAAGAGTCGGCCGAAGCTGGAGCGGCCATTGACCGATTCCGCCAGAGCCCGACGGACCTCTTCCGGGACGGGTGCGCCCTCGGGCTGGTAGGTGCGACCGGCGACCCTGAGCCGGATAGGCCGGGAGAGGATCTCCACTTCCAGCCGGCCTCCGTCGTCCCCTTGAACCGCGAACGAGACCTGGGAGGCGTCCAGTTCGGCACGCTCGGGAAGCAAAACGGCGTGCATCGGTAGACCCGCACCCTTCGCGACGGCCTGGGTGATCGGGTCGACCGCGTGCCGTCCGCGCCAGCGGAGGCCTATCACGTTGCTTTGACCCTGCTGAAGGGTGGTGCTCTCGAACCCTTGAACGAAGACACGTTGGCTCGGGGATTCTCCACGGTTGCCATCGGCTCTACGGGGGGGCATGGAGGTGCTCCGAGGGGTGCGAGGACCGGACAAGCCCCGCAGGGCGTATACGGGGTGGGCGAGGTCGGGTTTCAGACCGGCCGCCCCCTCGTTGGACCCCGAGAGATCGCGCCACCTTCGCTCGCTATTGACGCCATCGCGGGATTGCGGGAGGGGCTGCAGTAACGCTAAGGGACCCCCGCGATGCTCATATGGTTAGACAGCTGGATCCTGGTGCTGGGGGCGTCGGGCTATTGGGTCCTGGGGGCGGCGGCTGCGGTCGAGTACGTCTTTCCTCCCTTCCCGGGAGACACAGTCACCCTCTTGGGTGGCATCTACGCGGTTCGCGGCAACCGAAGCATCGCGCTGGTGCTGCTCGCGATCACCACCGGCAGCGTGTTGGGAGCGGTGCTCGACTACGTGATTGGAATGAAGCTGGCGGCGAGGCTGGAGCGGCTCCGCGGCGAAGGGACGGTCCGTTCCAAGCAGCACGATCGGGTGCTGGCGCTTGCGCGCACCATGCGCCGGCGGGGCACGATGCTCCTTTTGCTCAACCGCTTCCTTCCGGCAGTGCGCGGCCTCCTCTTCGTTGCAGCCGGTGCAGCCCGCTTGCCTTTGACCCGGGTGATGGGGCTGGGAATGGTCTCCGCGCTGGTGTGGAACGCGCTCCTGGTTGGCGCGGGGTTCGCGGTGGGTGGAAATGCCGAGCGGTTAGAGTCCTGGGTCCGGACCTACTACCAAATTCTCTATGTGGTGCTGTCCTTGGTGGCCGTGGGCTTCGGTCTCCACTGGATTCGGCGCCGCGGTCGCTCGAAACTTGGCTAACGTTGGCGCCGATCGGGTGCAAGGCCGACCCCGACCGCCGTGCCGGCGCTGGCGGCAGGGGCTTGCTGAGGGGAAGCTGATCGCACTTGACTCTCTGGAGCGCTGCGGGAAAGGCCTTTAGGGGAAGGCGGAAGGGCTGGAGTTGTCTCGCTGGCGCGGAGTCATCCTCCGAGCTGCGCGAGAGGCTTCGTGGGTCGCACTTGGGTTCGCCGCCCGGGCCGAGTCGGTGTTTTCCGGGACGAGTGTACGAATCTCCGCGGTTTTCACGGGTGTTTCGTACAGTCGTCCTAGAGTCGGCGCGTTGCCGGGTGCCCGCTGCCTTCGGCTTTGGCAGGCTGCGCCTCGTTTCGCTCACGCCGCGAAATATCCGAGCTAGAGTTGGCGGGATGAGCGCTGATATCGAGACGCTGATCGGACGGCTGCGCCGAGGCGAGCTGGTGGACGAGCCGCTCCGACCGGAAGAGGTGGAGCCGGCCCGACTCGGTGACGTCCAGCCCTTGCCCAGATCGGGCGCTGCCGAAGCGCGGCCCTTCCTGGAGCTCGGTAGTGCGGC
>JBGTHI010000485.1:0-2556 GCA_041746295.1 Myxococcaceae bacterium | reverse complement strand
GTCGGCATGAGCCTGCTGGCGGTGGGGCGCGCCTGTGGCCGGCACCGCCCAGCCCCCCAACACGGCGAAATGGAGCTCAAGACGTGAGGAGTGCACAGCCATGAAGAAGATTGAAGCGATCATCAAGCCGTTCAAGCTGGACGACGTGAAAGACGCGCTCTCCGAGGTCGGCATCCACGGCCTTACGGCGGTGGAGGTAAAGGGGTTTGGCCGGCAGCGTGGCCACACCGAGCTCTACAAGGGGGCGGAGTATGTGGTGGACTTCCTGCCCAAGGTGAAGATCGAGGTCGTGGTCGACGACGAGCTGGTGGCCCGGGTGGTCGAGACGATCGAACGGGCGGCCAAGTCGGGAAAGATCGGCGACGGCAAGATATTTGTCCTCCCGGTTGACGAGGCGGTGCGGATCCGGACCGGCGAACGCGGACTGGATGCGCTCTGATGACCTCGCTCGACTGGAAGCTGCTCGGAACGACCTTTATCACCATCTTCCTCGCCGAGCTCGGGGACAAGACCCAGCTCGCGACCCTGACCTTCTCCTCCGGCGGCGCCAATGCGCGCTGGCCGGTCTTCTTCGGTTCGGCGGGCGCTCTGCTAGCGACCACTGCCCTCGCAGTACTCGGGGGTGAGGGTTTGAGCAAGCTGATCTCCCCCGCCCTGCTCAAGCAGCTGTCAGGTGTGGCATTCATCCTGATCGGGGTCTGGGTCCTCTGGACCTCACGGGGGGCACCTTAGCTATCCAGGCGTCGAGAATGACGTTTGTCGTACCCCGACTCCGCTCCTATACTGGGCCGGCTGTCCTACGTCGCCGTTGCTTTGAAAGAATATAATTTCAGCTCCGCCGTCGACTTTACGCAGCACATCCTACAAGCAGGAGAAGACGCACCATGAAGATGCTCGCTATCGCCGCGGCTGCCACCCTGTCATTCGCCGAAGCGGCCGGCGCCGATGAGATCGCCGACGCCTACAAAGCCCAGTGCAAGAGCTGCCACGGCGCCCAGGGCAAGGGCGACACCAAGATCGGCAAAAAGGAGAAGGTAGAGGACATAACCACGCCCGAGTGGCAGGCCTCCCACTCCGATGCGCAGATCAAGAACGTGATCACCAACGGCTCCGACAAGAACCCCAAGATGAAGGCGTTCAAGACCAAGCTGACCCCGGCGCAGATCGACGGGTTGGTGGCCTACATCCGGACCATGAAGTAGCGGCCGACAGGAGGCTCTCGAACATTATGCGCGCACACCGACTCACCCTTGCGCTCCTGAGCCTCCTAGTCGGGGCGCCCGCTCTGGGTCTCCCCTTCGCCGTGGAAGAGACGGTCCTGCTCCCCGACTCTGGAGCTGGGACCGACTCTTCTGGCGCCGACCGCAGCAAGCGCAAAAAGAAGAAGGGTGGCGAGGAGGACGAAGAAGATTTCGTCCCCCGCCGAGCCGGACTCGACGTTCAGCTAGAGGCCGAACGGCCCACTGGCGGTTGACCCAAGGGGACGAGGCCCTTAATTACCTCGTTCCCTTTGTGATGCCCCTCCTGACCTCCGCTCGTTTGAAGCCTCACCCTGCTCAGCCCGGCGCCGAGGCCGAAGGAACGGGTGCGGACGCGGCGACCCTGGTTCAGGAGGCCTGGTCGTCGGCGCGTCGAGTGGCTGCGCAGGGGCTGGGAGGCGCGGCCCGTGGACACCTTCTTCACCGCTTGAGCCTCATGGATGGCTCCCGCTGGCTCTGCGTGACCGCCGACGAGGATGGCGCCGACGCACTGGCCGCCGACCTATCCTTCTTCGGCACTCGTGTCCTCCGCCTCCCCAGCGAGGAGACCTCTCCCTACGAGCGGCTCTCGCCCCACTCGGCGGTGGTCTCGCAGCGGATGGGAGCGCTCTTCCACCTTCGCCACGGCTCCCCTCATACCGCCCTGGTGCTCTCGGTGGGCGCACTCCACCACAAGGTGTTGCCCCCGGACCTGTTCGCCAGACTCTCGCGGCGGATACGGGTAGGAGAGGAGATCGAGCTGGAATCCTTCGCCCAGAAGCTGGCGGAGATGGGCTACCACTCTTCTCCGATGGTGGAGGACATCGGCACCTTCTCCGTCCGCGGCGGCATCGTGGACATCTTCTCGCCGCTTCACTCGCTGCCGGTCCGACTCGAGTTTTTCGGCGACACCCTGGAGTCGCTTCGCTCCTTCGACCCGGAAAACCAGCGTACGGTGGAGAGCTTGCAAGAATTGACCCTCTCTCCCGCGCGCGAGCTGCTCTTTAACGACACCACCCGGACGACCGCCGAGACCAACATCCGGGCAGTGGCCGAGGAGACCTCCCTCCCTACCGCCAAGGTGCGAGAGCGGCTGGAGCAGATCCGTGAGGGGCTGAACGGCTTCGGGCTGGAGGCGCTCTGGCCGGCCTTCTTTCCCGAGGGGCTCGCCACCATCTTCGACTACCTGCCGTTCTGGATCGACCAAGGGGCCGATGGGCTCCAGGCCGGCGCGGTACGAATCTATCTCGATGACCCGGTCACACTGGAGCGAACCGCGGAGGAGTTGCTAGCGGAGCTGGAGCGAGGCGCGGCCGAG
>JBGTHI010000484.1:0-2997 GCA_041746295.1 Myxococcaceae bacterium | reverse complement strand
GGCTGCCCGGCCTGCGCCGGGCGCTCGCCGGGTGACGGTCCCTCGGGGTGGTATGGGCTCCTGGGAATGCTGCTGCTCCCGTTCCTGCTCGGTGGCCTGGGCATCACCCTGGCCCGTCGGATGGGCTCGGTGAGTGAGTCGCGGGAGGACGATCCCTGATGAGCGCCCTCTTGAGCTCGGGCTTCTGGCCAGGGCTCCCTCACGACGCTTCCCTGGATGGCCACCGGATCGTCGCGCTTCTGCGCTCGAGCCATCTGTGGGTCGGAGCGCTCTTCGCCATTGCGCTGGTGGCCTTGCTGGGCGTCACCTTCCTGAGCATGAAGCGCCGCCGGCCGGTCGCCGCCTTCATCCCGGGTGACGGCAAGCGCCCGCTCTGGACCGCCTTCGGCCTCTCCGCCCTCCTCTTCGGTGTCATCGACAACAGGCTGGCGATTCAGAGCTTCTCCGACGTGAACGAGGTGTTCTGGAACTTCCGCCTCCCGCACAGCGACCCAGAGGCCATCCGGATCGAGGTGAATGCCCATCAGTGGGCCTGGGATGCGCGCTATGCCGGCGAAGACGGCCTCTTCGAAACGCCGGACGACATCGTCAGCTGGAACGACTTCAAGGTCCCCATCGGTCGCAAGGTGCTGTTGCAGCTCACCTCCACCGACGTGATCCACAATTTCTACCTCCCGAGCTTCATGGTGAAGATGGACGTGGTGCCGGGCCGAGTGAATCAGCTCTGGTTCCAGGCGAAGGAGACCGGTCTTTTCGAGGTGGCCTGCTCCCAGCACTGCGGCGTCGCGCACTACAAGATGCGGGCACGGCTGGAGGTGATGAGCGACGCGTCCTTCCGGGAGTGGGTGCGCACGGCCTCGGACAATGCGCGCCGAGCCTATGATCCCAAGGACAGCGGAGCGCACTGGGGGTGGGCATGGCGGCCACGCTGATTCGTCAGATTTTCACTACCGATCACCGGGCCATCGCGCGCCGCTTCCTGGTGCTGGGGCTGACCTTCCTGGCGCTGGGGGGAGCGCTGGCGCTGGCCATCCGGTGGCAGTGGGCCTACCCAGGCCGTCCAATCCCCGGGTTCGGCTGGGCGCTGCGGGCTTCCGGCGGGGCGATCACGCCGGCGGCCTACCAGGTGCTGTTCACCATGCACGGCTTGGTGATGATCTTCTTCGCGGTCACGCCCATCCTGATTGGCTGTTTCACCAACCTCCTGCTCCCGAGTCTTCTGGGGGCGCGGGAAATGGCCTTCCCTCGCCTCTCTGCCGCCAGCTTCTGGTTGTTCGCGCTGTCGCAGGGAATGGTGGCGGTCTCCTTCTTCGTGGAGCTCGGAAGCGCCGGGGCAGGCTGGACAGGCTACCCACCGCTCTCCACTCGGGTCGGCTCTCCGGGAGCGGGCCAGACCTGGGTGATTGGGGCGCTGGGCGTCACCAGCCTCTCCACCCTGCTGGGGGCGGCTAATGCGGTGACCACGGTCATTCGCCAGCGTGCGCCGGGGATGGGCTATCTTCGAATGCCGCTGACCGTCTGGGGGCTCTGGCTCACTGCGATCCTCAATGTTCTCTTCGTTCCGGTCCTGGTGGCCGCATCTGCGCTGTTGCTCCTCGACCGCCTGGCAGGGACCCAATTCTTCATCGCTGGCGCCGCGGGCCTCAATGGCGGCGGCGACCCGATTCTCTACCAGCACCTGTTCTGGATCTTCGGCCATCCAGAGGTCTACATCCTGATCCTTCCCGCTTGGGGCTACGTGGGGGATCTGCTCGCCTTCTTCTCGCGCAAACCGGCCTACGCCTACCGCGCCACGGTGACGGCGATGGTGATGGTCGCGGTGCTATCCGGGCTGGTCTACGGCCACCACATGTTCGTCTCCGGAATGAATCCGATGCTGGGCAAGGCGTTCATGCTGCTCACCCTGGTCATCTCGATTCCCTCGGGGGTTCTGGGGCTGAACTGGATCCAGACGCTCTGGAAGGGGTCGGTGCAGCTCGACAGCCCGATGCTCTTTGCCTTGGGTACCGTCCTCGTCTTCGGCATGGGGGGGCTTACCGGCCTCTACCTGGGCGCTGTCTCCACCGACATCTACCTGCACGACACGCTCTGGGTGGTCGGCCATTTTCACCTCACCATGGCGTCGGCGACCTTTCTCGCGCTCTTTGCCGCCCTGCATTTTTGGTTCCCCAAGCTGTTTGGGCGCCGCCTCGACGAGCGCTGGGCCAAGGCGCACTTCTGGCTCACCCTGCCGCTGCTGGTCGCCGTGTTCACAGGTCAGCTCGCAGCGGGCTACGCAGGGCAGCAGCGGCGCCTCTACGATCCCTACCAGTACGAGTTCCTTCGCCCGCTCCTGCCGCTCAATCGCGCCACCAGTTACGCCGCTTTTGCGTTGGCCGCCGCCCAGTTGCTCTTCGTCTTCAACTTCTTCAAGAGCCTGCGCTCCCAACCGCTCTCCGAATCCAATCCCTGGCAGGTGGGAACCCTGGAGTGGACGGCCGATCTCTCGACTGCGGCACCCGCACCCGTTCTAAATGGCCCGCACCTCCTCTCCCACCCGGAGGTCCGTGCCCACCTGGGGCGCGACTGGCTGGGACAAGCCGAGGCGTGGCCCCTGCCCTCTCCCCCCGCGGAGCCTGACTCGTGACCGGCCAGCTGCTTAGCTACCGCCTGCGCCCAGCGCCATTTCAGGAGACCGCCGTGTTGGGGTTGGCGATCTTTCTGGGCGCCTGGTCGATGACCTACGCGGCGCTTCTCCTGGCCTATGGAGTTCTGCGTGGGAGAGCGATCGAGGCGCTGACTCCCGAAGCGGAGTGGCTGCTCCGGGGAGGTTCGGTGTTGCTCGCTCTGCTCTTGGCATTGAGCAGCCTTTCCCTTGGCTGGGCCCGTCGCGCGCTGTGCAGCGCGCGTCCGGGCCCGGTGGGGCTGGCGACGCTCCTCGCCTCGCTGCTCGCCCTGGGTTGCGTGCTCGGGCAGGTGGAGTTGATGACGCGGCTGACTTCCATCGGGCTCGCGCCG
>JBGTHI010000483.1:0-5539 GCA_041746295.1 Myxococcaceae bacterium | reverse complement strand
GGCTGAAGCGGTCGAGTGAGGCGCGAGCCACCCTCTCGACGTCCCGATGCGAGAGCGGCGTCTCGGTCACCCCGGCGGCGCTGTTGGTGATGCAGCTCAGGCCGACCACCGGAACACCCATGTGGGCGGCGACCACCACTTCCGGAACGGTGCTCATCCCCACTGCGTCCGCGCCGAGGACATGCAGCGCCCGGACCTCCGCCGGCGTTTCGTAGGTGGGGCCGGAGACCTGGACGTAGACGCCCTGGTGGATGTCGATTCCCTGCGCGGTCGCGACCTCGAGCAACAACGCGCGCAGGGGCGCGGGATAGGCGCGGCTCAGGTCGGGGAAGCGGGGGCCCAACGAGTCCTCGTTGGGGCCGGTCAGCGTATTCCAACCCGCCAGGTTGATGTGGTCGACGATCGCCATGAGATCTCCCGGAGCGTAGGCCGGATTGATCCCGCCTGAGGCGTTGGTCACCACCAGGGTCTTGATCCCGAGCCTGCAGAGCACGCGCGCGGGATAGGCCACCTGCTCGGGGCGAAACCCTTCGTAAAAGTGAACCCGTCCTTGGAGCGCCGCTACCGGGACACCGGCCAGGCTTCCCAGCACCATTCGACCGGGGTGACCGGGAACGGAGGTGCACGGGAAGTTGGGGAGGGCCCCGTAGTCGATCACCACCTTGTCTTGCAGACCGTCGGCGAAGGGGCCGAGACCGCTTCCCAGGATGATGCCCACTTTCGGGACGAAGCCGGGAGCGCGTCGCGCGATCTCTTGCACCGTCCCTTCGAGCTGTTGAAGCAAGGTGATAAGGACCTCCTACCCCATTTGGTCCCGAGGGCAGCCGTTTGTCGAAAGAAATTCCCACTGGCCGGGAGCGGCGCGCACCACCGGTCTACAGCCCGTCTCCTCCTCTGCCGCGCATGCGGCCGGTACTACCGGCAAGAGAGAAATTGGAGCCGGGGGCGGCGGGGCTCCCTCAAGCGATCCTTTTTGACCTGGACGGGGTGCTGGCCTCCGCCAAGGAAGGCTGGTTCCGCGCCTTCCAAGACGCCACGCGCGCCTACGCCACCCGGCCCGCCACACGCGAGGAGTTCAACCGAATCTTCACCCTGAGGCTGGAGGACACGGTCCGGATTTTTCAGTTCTCCTGCGGCCCGCGCGAGCTTGAGCGTTTCATCGCCTCGCGCTTCGCCCGCTACGTTCCCGAGCTTGCGGTCAACAACGAGGCCCAGCCTTTGTTGCGGCTCCTTCGCGCTCAGGGGGTGCGGACGGCGGTGGTGAGCAACACCGTCTCCCCCATCACCCACGCCATACTCTCGGCGACGGGCATGCTCCCCTACCTGGACCTGGTGGTCTGCGCGGATCAGGTGGACCGGCCCAAGCCAGCCCCGGACCTGGTCCGGGCCGCGCTGCGGCGCTTGGGGCTTCAGCCGAATCAGGCGTGGATGGTGGGCGACTCGCCCACCGACCTGCGCGCGTCGCACGCAGCAGGAGTACGGTTTTGGGGGCTGGGTACGCCGGGCGACGAGACGCTCGGTTCCTTGTCGGAGCTCTTTCCCTAGCCCGGGCTAGACCAAGACCGGTCCGCGGGCCTGACGCATGACCTCCGATGCCGGGGTCCCGCTTTGGCGCTGCGCGGAGTCACCGCCGGCCGGCTGAGCGGCCATGGCCTCTTTCGCGAGCACCATCGGATCGAGATTCATGATGTCAGCGTTGGGATCCGACAGGAATGCATCGGTATATTGGGTCTGCGAGGCGCCCGCTGGCGGGCCGGAGACCGCCCGATTCGGATTGGCGCCCGCGGCATTCTGCATGTCGAACACCCCCACCCCGAGGGTCGTCGGTTTCCTGCCGCTTTTCGGTAACGCGCAGCGTCTGTCTTCGCGACCTAGGCTTCCGGCTCGCCCAGGACGAGGAACTTGAGCTCCAGCCCTCCACCCTGGGCGCCTGCACCCGCCGCCAGTGCGAATGGGGTCGCCCGGAGCATATGCTCTCCCTGAGAGAGCGCCACCGGAAGGTAGTTCCCCAGCGGGCTGTCTCCGCCCAGGGCGTACGGCGCATGGGTCTCCACCTGGAAGGATGGATCTCCATCCAGAGCGAAGACCACGCTGCCGGCCGTACCACTGAGCTGCGCGCGGATGCTCAGGTTAGGCGGCAGCTCCGTCCGGTTGAGAAGCTCGCCGTTTCGGATCGGGAACAGATCGGTGTCGGTGTCGGCGTCGACCAGGATGAAAGAGGTGATGAAGGCGCTGTGCCCTCCCCCTTCGTACGCTCCCAGATCGCAGCGCCCGGCGGCGGTCGGAGGCCGCTTGACGCCGCGCTGGTCATAGAGCTCGCAGGCCTGGCTGGCCGGTGGCGGAAACTCGTAGGCGGCGTTGAAGGCGGGGCTGCCGTTCTGCAGCGAATGGGTCTTGGTGGGGCCGCCGTTGGAGGCCAGTGCGTTGAGCTTGGGGTCGACGTTCAGCAGATAGGTGCCGGTGAAGGCCGGCAGTGAGCAGCCGGCCGTGTCGCCGATCAAATTGTGGCGGCTATCACTGGTGAAGGCGGTGCCGGTGCAGTCGTTGGGACCACCCAGGCCATCGTTCTTGGCGATGATGCTGTTCCGCATCACGGTCGTGCCGCCGCTGGTGGTCTGGATTCCGCCTCCCCGGAAACTGCCGGGGTTGTTTCCGCGGCCGGTGTTAAGGGTGATGGTTACGTTGTTCAGCACCGCGAAGCCGTTCTGGGAGATGCCTCCGGTGCCGGCGCCATCCGAGGTGGCGGTATTTCCACTGATGGTGGTGGACCTCAGATTCAGCAGCCCACTGTTTCGGATCGCCCCGGCCCGGTTGGAGTTGTTCTTACTGAAGAGCGACTCGTAGACCCAGAGCTGGGCGGCAGGCTGAACGTTGACGCCACCGCCGAAGGCGCCCACCGCGCAGTTCTCGGTGATGGTGCTGCGCCGGACCCGGACCACGCCGTTGTTCACCAGCATTCCACCTCCACCTGTGAAAGCGGCATTGCGACGGATCACCGCATCGGCGATCTCCACCGTGCCGTTATTGACGAAGATTCCGCCTCCGTTCTGCGCGAAGCCGCCCTGGATGGTGAGATAGCTCAAGTTGACGGTCCCGCCGTTGATGCGGAAGACGGGCCTCTCCGGTCCGCTGCTTGCACATCCGCCCACGTCGGGATTCAGGGAGACCGCACCCGAGTCGACGATGGTGCTGCTCGCCCCCGCCCCCCTGAGGTTGGTACTGGCGGTGATGATCAACGGGCCGCCGCCCGAAGCGGGGGGCAGATTTAACAGATATGTACCGGCGGGGACCTCGATCCGCTCGGTGATCGACGTGGCGTTGGACTCCATCACCGCCGCGCGCAAGGTGCACCGCCCCAGGCCGTCCGCGCAGGTCCGGTCGCCAGGAGCGGCATCCGGCGCATCGGCGGTGCTGTTGACCGTGTAGGTGCAGCCGTTGGACAGAGCGGCGATGACAAACGCCGCGAGAAAGCCGCGAGCTCTGCGCAGTTCCATGTTTTCCCCCGAGAACGGACGGCGGCGGGACCCTAGCGCCGAGTGGAAAACTGTCAACGATTGAGAATTGGCTAGAGCCGCTCGACGATGGAAGGCGAACCCTTGGTCGGACGCTCGCCGACCTTGTAGGCCCGCACTACACGCGTGACGACCTCCGCCAGAGCTGAGTCTCCATTGTAGTGGATGCGGACCAGCGGCTCGCCAATCTCGACCTGTTCACCCACCTTCTTGAGCAGGGTGAAGCCCACCGAGGGATCTATCTTCGAGTCGACGGCGAGCCGCCCCGCGCCGAGGACGACGGAGGCGACACCTACCGCTTCCGCATCGATCGCCTCCACGTAGCCCGCGCTCGAGGCGCTCACGTCCTTCGTCTGCTTCGCCCGAGGCAGCTTGGAGAGGTCGTCGATCGCCTCAGGGTCTCCGTGCTGTGCCTTGACCATGACCTTGAGCTTCTCCAGCGCGCGGCCGCTTTGGACCGCCTCGTCCAACCTCGCCCGCGCGGCGGCGCGGTCCGGGCAGGCCTTGCCCAACACCAACATCTCCGCCCCCAGGGCCATGGTCACCTCGGTCACGTCCGTCGGCGCTTCGCCGCGGAGGATCGCCACCGCCTCCTCGACCTCCAGCGCGTTGCCAACCGCGCGACCCAGCGGCTGCTCCATTGAGGTGAGCAGCGCCGTCACCTGCTTGCCCATCTGCTTCCCGATGCCGATCAGCGCCCGGGCCAGCGCCCGCGCGTCGGCCAACCGCTTCATGAAGGCACCGGAGCCCACCTTCACGTCGAGCACCAGCGCGTCGATCCCCTCCGCCAGCTTCTTGCTCATGATCGAGCTGGCGATCAGCGGGATGCAGTCCACCGTCGCGGTCACATCGCGCAGGGCGTAGAGCTTCTTGTCGGCCGGGGCGATCTCCTTCGTCTGGCCGATGATGCAGGCGCCCACCTCCCTGACCTGACGTCGATACTGAGCGGTGCTGAGGTCCACGCGGAAGCCGGGGATAGACTCAAGCTTATCCAACGTCCCGCCGGTATGGCCCAGCCCGCGGCCGGCGATCATCGGCACCAGCACGCCGCAGGCCGCCACCATCGGAGCGAGCGCCAGCGAGACCTTGTCCCCCACCCCGCCGGTCGAATGCTTATCGACCTTCACGCCGGCCAGGTCCGACAGGTCCAGCACCTCCCCGCTGTGCAGCATCGCGGAGGTCCAGGCGACCAGCTCCGCATCGTTCATTCCGCGGAAGAAGATGGCCATCAGCAGCGCCGCCATCTGGTAGTCGGGCAGCTCTCCCGCGGTGTACCGCTTGAGGATCTGCTCCAGCTCCGCATCGGCCAACACCGCGCCGTCGCGCTTCGCTTTGATCAACTCGTATGGGGTCACGGGGCGTCCGGCTCCCAGTCTATATCGCTCTCAAGCGCCTCCACAGTTTCAGCCTCCACCACCCGCCGCGCGAGGCCGTAGGGGAAGCCCGCACGCGCCAAAGCCGACATCTCCTTCTGGCGCTTGGCCTCGTCGGCGGGCGCGCGGCGATAGGGACCCAAGCGGCGCCGCTTGGAGTAGGCCAACACGGCCGCGTCATCAGACGAGACACCGCTCGATTCGGCCAAAGCCTGCACCGCTTTCGTCCCCTCCTCCACGCCTTCCGAGCTCAGCCCTTTCAAACGAAGCTTGAGCCGGACCTTGCGAAGCGACTGGCCTCGGCGCGCGAGCGACTCGGCCGTCATTCGCGCGTAGCGGGCGTCATCCAGGAGGCCGCTGCGCTGAAGCTTGGCCAGCAGCGTGTCGATCCAGGCCAACGCCTCTTCGCGCGTGACGCTCTCTTCCTGCGCGGTCTGCGCCCTGAGCTTTCGATCCACCCGGCGAGTCAGCACGCGGCGCAGGTTCTCCACGGAGCTGGAGAACCGCTTCAGATAGTAGAGCGCTATGTTTTCCAGCGAGGTCGGTGACAGCCTGGAGAGCCTGGAACCCATGAACGAATCTTGACCGCCGTTTCCGCCCCCTGCTACCTGAATTCGTCCATGCGCCTCGCGATCGCCGCCGCGGTCCTTCTCG
>JBGTHI010000482.1:0-11639 GCA_041746295.1 Myxococcaceae bacterium | reverse complement strand
GGGCTTTCACCCTCTGCGGTTTTCAAGACCGCTGCCTTCAGCCGCTCGGCCACTCCTCCTCAGTCCTCCGCCCTGCATCCTGCGATGAGTCGGGTCGCCCCTGCTATCACGGGCTTTGGGGCCTTGCCAACGACTTCCGAGACCGCTCCTCCCGAAGGGCGGGAACCCTGTCCCGAATGCCGGTAGCCAGGAGCAGCTTGCGCGCGCGAAAGGGCTGGCCGTCGGCGTCGAACAGCTCGAAGCTCCCGTCATCGTGCCGGCGCGCGTCGACGATCCTCGCGTTCCCGACCTCGAAGCCATAGGGCTCAAGCTGCGCCCTCCCTATCCGCCGGAGCTGCCGGCAAATCTCTTGAGGCCCGATCGGCCCGCTCGGTAGAAGGCCCCATGACGGAGAGAAGGCGGGAGCTGTGGGGCAGGGCGGTGGAGGTTCGACGGAGCGGCACTGAGTGGGAGCTCCAGCTGCTGAGCGGCGATCAGAATCAGCTCCTGATGCTCCCAGCGGGCGTGGGGACGCCCCGCCTGGGTGACTGGCTGCGACTAGAGCTTCAGTCGGGCCAAGTCGTCGCATGGGAGCGCGTCGGCGGCCTGGAATCGGGAGACTGGCCGGACGATGGCGGCGATGCCCTCCGCTGGCGGCGACCCGGCGAAGAGACCTCGCGCATGGCCGTGCTCCGGAGACGCCAGCTCGCGGTGAGGGCGGTCCGCGACTACCTCTTCGAGGAAGGTTTCTTGGAGATTCCGTCTCCCTTGCTCGTACGGGGGACCACGCCCGATCTGGAAATCGATTCGATCGCCGTCGACGATCGGGTCTTGATCACCTCCACCGAGTACCAGTTGAAGCGGTTGGAGGTCGCCGGTTTCGAGAAGATCTACTCACTCACCCAGAACTTTCGCGCGGGCGAGTTTGGCCCGCGCCACAATCCCGAGTTCACCATGCTGGAGTGGGCGCGCGTCTTCCAGCCGTTGGAGGTGATCGAGCGAGATGCAGAGGCCCTCACCCGGGCGGCCTTCAGGGCGCTGCACCCCGATGGGAGGTCCCTGCGGTTTGACGGCAGGTCGGTGGAGCTGGATGGCCGGCCCTGGGAGCGGCTGACCGTGCAGGAGGGATTCGCGCGCCACCTGGGGTTGGAGATCGCGCCGCCCTTCGAGCTGGAGGTGATTCGGCGCGAGGTGGAGCGGAAGAACTTTCAGGTGCCGCCCGCCTTCCTGGGGGATCGGCACCTCCTGCTGTCGTTCCTGTTGGATCGGTTGGGTGGTCACATGGGCAGCCCGCTGCCGACCTTTCTCCGAGAATGGCCGGCCTTCATGACCTCGTCCGCCGCTCTCAAACCCGGCGTCGCCGAGGTGGCAGAGCGCAGCGAGCTGTTCCTCGCCGGCCTGGAGGTGGCCGACGGGTTTCCCTCCGTGCGCGGTGCGGCGGCGCAAGCGGCCATGTTCGAGGCGGCCCAGCGATCCCGGGAGGAGGAGGGAAAGGCGCGGGTCGCGCTGGATCCGCACTACCTGGAAGCGCTCCGGTTGGGGATGCCGCCCGGCGCCGGGATGGCCCTAGGAGTGGACCGGCTGGTGATGATCCTGACCGAGCAGGAGGAGATCCGCCGGGTGCTTCCGTTTGCCTGGGATGAGCTTTGAGACTGCTTGCGAACGGGCGTTGGCTCGGACTGGCTTCCGAAGTCGATGGTGGGAGCGCGACTAAGAATCGGGGGGATTCATTGAGCTCTGGGTCGGCGAAGCCGATGAACATCTACTGACAGCTCATGACACGGGCTTACTTGGCGGGCATGGACCTACTGGCGCCGCGACCCCACACATAGTGTTGCTTCACCTCAGCGCCGCGCTCCTTATGCGTCCCGCTGACCCTCCAGAGTTCAGGGGCGCTGAAAGGCACACGGCTTGCTCACGGTGAGGAGATGACGCTCTCACTTCCAGGCAACTCCGGGTTCGGATGGATTCGTCGAGCGTTGAGTGGCGCGCTCCTAGGTGTTCTCTCAATGGTGCTGCCGCTAGGCTGTAGGGGCGACGTGTCGGACCCAAGAGGAAACGACAATCCGACGGCTCCGCTCAAGCCGGGAGAGGCAGCGCCCCTGATCTTCTCATGTGACAGCTCTGCACAACCGGACGAGCTCGCTTTGCCGCGGCTGTCGCGCATGGAGCTCCAACACACACTGCAGTTTGCGATCGTGATGGCTGCTCCAGACGATGCGACGGCCATCTGGAACGGCATCAGCTCCACGTTCGCGCGCTATCCTGACGACCGCCGCACCGCCGCACCGGGGGACTTGAAGGGGGGCTACGGCCGCGCCGATCAATCCATCCAACAACTCCAAGTCGATGCCATCTACGCCACCGGGAACGCCATCGCGCAAGAGCTGACCGCTTCCTCGGCTCGGATGGCGGCGATGATGGGCGATTGCGCCACCGACGCCTCCGCGACGAACGACCGTACCTGTCTGGAACGCTTCATCGGGAGGTGGGGATCGCGGGTGATGCGCTCCCCGCTAAGCCAGGCGGATATCACCTATTATTCGGACATCGCCGGCAGTATCCCCGTCGACGCGGCCGCCGTCGCCGACGTGGTCGCCGCCGTCCTCAATTCCCCTCAGACGCTCTATCACGTCGAGCATGGCGCGGACGACACCCGAGAGATTTCACCGCTGTCCGCGTTCGAGCTCGCCGCACGCCTGTCATACCAGTTCTGGCAGGCGCCGCCCGATGACGAGCTCTGGAACGCCGCGCAGACGGGCGTGCTCCTCGATGCCACCGCTTTCCAAGGCCAATTGGATCGCCTCGTTCGGGGGCAACGTGCTCGAAGGTCGCTCGACGAGTTCGTTGCGCAGTGGCTCCGGTTGGACGAGCTGCCCCCGCTCGACACGCTGAACGACAATCCCGTCTTTCGGACCTTCGCCGGCGCCGAGCTGCCTCCGGGCTCCGCTCGCGACGCGATGATTGAAGACGTCCTGGCTTCCGCCTTCGCCACCGTGAGCTCGAACGGGAGCGTCAGCGATTTCCTGAACGACAGGCGATCGTACGCCACCGACGACTACCTAGCTGGCATCTACAGGGTGCCGGTGTGGAGCGGCACCGGGCCCGCGCCGCTCTTCAGCTCAGGCAAGCGCGCCGGCCTCTTGACGCGCGCGGCGATGCTCTCCACGGGAACCGCGACCACCCGACCCATTCACAAGGGGTACCTGGTCCGCAACGCCATGCTCTGCCAGCAGGTCGGCGCGCCACCTCCCAACGTCAGTATCGTGCCGCCCTCCCCCACCGGAAGTCAGACGACGCGTCAGGCGGTGATGCTGCGGACGTCCTCGGGGACCTGCGGCGGCTGCCACCTGACCAGCATCAATCCTCCCGGTTTCCTCACCGAGAGCTTCGACGCCCTGGGGCGAGAACGGACAGAGGAGCGGTTGTTCGACGCCCAAGGCAACGTCTTCGCCTCGCTTCCGGTCGACACCGCGGCAGCTCCCGAGGTGTGGCCGGGCGACACGCGCCGGCTGTCCGACGCCGTCGAGCTGACCCGGGTCATCGACGAGACCAAGCTCTTTCATTCTTGTATCGCCCGGCAGTACTTCCGCTTCAGCCAGAGGCGCGTCGAGTCGCTCTCGAAGGATGGCTGCCTTCTCTCCAGCATCGAGACCGCGGCCCGGAGCGGCGCGCCGATGGCGGAAGTGCTGAAGTCGGTCGCGGTGGCCCCCACGTTCAAGAGCAGGAGGTTCCAATGAGCAAGGACTATGTGTTGGGCATCGACCGGCGGCTCTTCCTCCGCGGGGCAGGGGGGATGACCCTCGCGCTGCCGATACTGCCCTCGCTGTTCAAATCGAGCACGGCGGTCGCTCAGGCGGCGCAGCCCCGCAAGTGTTTCGTGCATCTCCGAACGCCGCATGGGGGCGTTGCCAGCGAGAACATGTATCCGGGTGACTCGGCGCTGACCGAAACCCGGCAGTACACGCACGCGATTCGACGCGGCGCCCTCACCGCCCCGGTGAACGCCAACGGCGATGCAGCCATCAGCCCCGTCCTTACCGCGAGGTCCACGGTATTGACTCCCGCACTGGTGGCGAAGATGAACGTCCTGCGGGGACTCGATATCCCGATCGACCTGGTGCACAACTTCGCTGGCGCACTCGGGTACTACGGTCGGGACAGGCAGCTTTCCACCCAACCCCGAGCGACCATCGACCAAATCATGTCCTACTCGCCGGCGTTCTACCCGAGCGTCGCGTCCGTCAGGCGCAGGAGCGTGGGGATTTACAGCTGGAGCTATGGCTACCGGACGCCCGGCGTGCGCTCTTCCGGCGTGTCTCCGGAAGGCATCGGCGGCGGCGAGAGCTCCCTGGAGCTGTTTGACACGCTCCTCGCGGGAACGACCTCCTCACCCACGCGAGCCCCTATCGTCGATCGCGTCCTCGACAGCTACCGGCGCCTGCGGAACGGGAACAAGCGGCTGTCGCAGGCCGACAAGGTCCGCCTCGACCAGCACATCGATTCGGTGGCCGAGCTCCAACGCCGCCTCAGCACAACCCTGCCCGCCGACTGTCAGGTCCCATCACGGCCGAGCACCGACAACCTGAGCTTGCGACCCATGGACGGCAACCCACCGAAGAACGCACAGTTCTTCGCGCTCATCAACGAGGTCCTCGCGGTGGCGCTCAACTGCGGCGCCACCCGGGTGGCGACTCTCGGCATTGATGAGAACAACCAGGCCCTGACCTTCACCACCCGCCCAGCGCAGGGTGAGGACTGGCACAACAATGTCGTTCACGCCACCGACAGCATAGAGGCCGCCGTCAGAGGTCCAGCGAAGGATCTGATCCGGCAATTCAATCAGGGGTTCTTCTCCAGCGTGTTCATGGACCTGGTGAGCCGGCTCAACAGCTTCTCCGATGGGGTGGGGGGGACCTTGCTCGATCACTGCCTGGTGGCGTGGGGCCAGGAGAGCGGCAACTTTACTCACGACAGCCTGTCGATGCCGGTGGTGACCGCGGGCTCCGCGAGCGGAGCGATCAAAACGGGAAGTTACTGCGACTACCGCAACCTCGGCGTACGGCTCCTCACCGACCCGGCGGTTGATAGTAAATGGGCTGGCCTCCTCTACAATCAGTGGCTCACGACGGCGCTCCTGGCGATGGGAGTCCCCCGGTCCGAGTGGGCCGAAACCACGCACCCTGGCTACGGTGCCCGGATGACCTACGTGGACACAGGTTATTTCAGCTACTCGGGGTACTCGGAAACGCAGGTCTACTCGGAGCCATGGCAGAAAACGGGAGAGATTCTGCCCTTCTTGGTGTAGCTCCGTGATCGGCGCCAGCGCGTCCTCCCGCCTTTCTGGGGGATCGGCACCTCCTTCGCTCCAGGGCGTCGCGCACCAGGACGGCCGTCAGACTTCCGCGGGGGGGTGAGCCGTCCTCGCGACCTGGACGGCCACATCAGCAGTTCGATCCACACGGTGAAGTAGCGGCATCTCTGGGTAGGTTTGCCCCAGCGCTGACGGATCCAGGCGCGGGATCTCCTTCCAGTTGAATGGAACTCGAGTCTCCGCTCGCGCAGCATTGATCAGGGCACCGGCGATCAGATGGATTTCATGATCGGAGACTCGGCTCGGGTCCAGCTTTGCATTGGTGGCAACCGCATCACTGACCGCTTCCGCTTGAGGTCGCCCCACCTCAGCAAGCTGCGCTCCTCGTTCGATCAACGCACGGGTGAGAGGATCCATCCGATCACTTTCAGGGGTCTGAGGCTGGGAGAGAACCCCCTCGAGCTCCGCGCCATAGGCGTTCCTGCACGCCTCAAGCAACGCTTTCAGATCCGGGTTGCTCTGGAGAGCTTCCTCGAACCGCAATTCTGATAGCACAGCCGTCTCAGATGAGATCCCGGCGAACTCGTGAATGGCGTCTAACAGTGCGTCTAGCTGCTGAGCGAAAAGCGCCGCTCTCGCATTCAGGCCAATAAGAGCTGCTGCGAGGTTTGCGTTCCAAACTGCCTGATCGACCGTCCTTGCCGAGGGAAGCGACCTCCAAAGCTCTCTTACGACCCTATCAACGTGATGTGGAGTCGATTGGAAGCGCGAATCCAGCCGCCCGGTCACTGCCGCCTGGAGTACCTCGCTTACAGTCCATGAATCGTAGGGCATAAGCCGAGCCAAGAGCGTCCGGGTCACCCGACCGGCGACGTCCCAGCCGTCCCCTCCGCCCGGCCCGACAAGCCGAGCCTTCGAGGCCGCTTGTGCAGCTGGTTCATGGACACCGGTGGCAACGGCCGTGGCGAACCTCAGCGCCAGTTTCCGGTCAGCTTGTAAGGGTCTCCACAACTCCCCGGGTACTCTCTGCAATGCGCGAGGTGCTGAACTCACTCTTTCACGGGTCGCTTGGCTCACGGCCGGCTCTTGCCATCACTGCCCCCGGCGCTGTCAAAATCGCTCTTCCACCGCTCTAACACCATCGATAACATTTCCTGCCGCCGCGCTTCCGGGATCTCGTGGGCCAGTCTTCAGCGTCTGAGCAGGTATAGACCTCGATCCTTGGGGCGCATTCCAAACCGCTGCGCGACCCGCGCTCCGTCGGATGAAACGGTCAGTGCGGCGACTCCCCTGGGTTGGAGCGCGTTCACCTCGTCCGCCAGGCCGCGCACTAGCCGGCGAGCGACTTCGCTTCCGCGGAGAGGTGGAAGGACGCTGTAGTTGAAGAGGTAGAGGAGCGCCCCCTCCTCCGCAAGCGAGATCGCGGGAACCGAGCGTCCGGCGCTGAGCGCACCCTGCTCGAGGAGGGAGAAGGTCTCCTTCGAGACAGGATACCAGCCGCTGTAGCCGACCGGCAGCCAGTCCCTGTCGGGAGAGCGGATCCACCAGCTGCGGAAGCCCTGCGGAAAGGTGTCCATCGCCTGCCGCAGCCGCTCGGGGGTGACCTTGTCGGCCGGAGCGACGTAGCAGGCCCAGTCGGCGAGGAGGACCGCGGTGAAGTGTCTGAGCTGCTCCGATGCGGGGGCGACGGTGAGTATCAGGGACGACGGCGGCCCTTCGAGCACGTCGAGAGAGCTCAGCTCCCGAGCGCGTGCCAGAAGCCACGCATCGGTTGGCCTCTCGGGAATCAACTCCAAGCGAGGGTCCACGCTAGGCGGCCGCCCCGGCCAGGACTTCGATGCAGGCCCGAACCGACGCCTCTAGCGAGGCGAGGTCATAGCCGCCCTCAAGGAAGAGGCCCAGTCGTCCCTGTGCATGCCGCTCGGCGATGCCTCGGACTTCGCGGCACAGCGTCGCGTAGGTGGTGGTGGAGAGCTGGAGCTGGGACATGAAATCCTGCGCGTGGGCGTCGAAGCCGGCGGAGACCAGCACCAGCTCGGGACGGAAGCGCTCGGCCAGCGGTCGGAGCTCGTCGCGCCACGCCGCGAGGTAGGCGGCGTCGCCGGTTCCAGGGGGCAGGGGGACATTGATCGTGGAGCCTGCTCCTGCCCCTAGCCCCCGCTCTTCCTCGCCGCCGGAGTCGGGAAAGAGCCGCTGTTGATGGATCGAGAGGAAAAGGAGCTCCGGGCGCCGGTAGAAGATCTCTTGGGTTCCGTTGCCGTGGTGCACGTCCCAATCCACCACCAGCAGCCGCTGCAACCCCCGGTGCAGCGCGTGCGCCGCGGCAATTGCCAGGTTGTTGAAGGTGCAGAAGCCCATCCCGCGCGCTGATTCGGCGTGGTGGCCAGGTGGCCTGACCAGTGCGAAGCCGTTTCGCGCGCTGCCATTCAGGAGCGCTTCTACCAGCTCGATCGATCCTCCGGCCGCCAGCAGGGCCGCTTCCACCGAGTGCTCGGAGAGCGGCGTCTCGTGATCGATCATCCCCGCTCGACCCCGCTGGGCCAGCACACGATCGACGTAGGTCGCCGCGTGCACCCGCACCAGCTCCTCGCGGGTCGCCTCGCGGCAACGGTCACGCAGGACCGCGCCCAGCGGTAGGGGTTGAGTCCCTCGCACCACGGCCCCAAGGCGCGACGGGGTTTCTGGATGGTGCGGCCCGGTGAGGTGGTTCGCCATCCGGGCATCGGTGAGCAGAAGAGTGGAGGTTTTCTCTGACAAGCTCAATCCCTACTCCGGCCTAAGCTCGGTCGCTCCGCCCATGTACGGGGCTAGGACCTTGGGCAGGCCCACCGTGCCATCCTCGTGCTGGTAGTTCTCCAGAATGGCCACCAGGGTTCGACCCACCGCCAGGCCCGATCCATTGAGGGTATGAAGCAGCTCCGGCTTGGCTCCCTTCTCGCGGCGGAAGCGGATCTTGGCCCGCCGAGACTGGAAGTCTCCGAAGTTGGAGCAGGAGCTGATCTCCCGGTAGGCGTTCTGCCCCGGAAGCCAGACCTCCAGGTCGTAGGTCTTTTGTGAAGCGAAGCCCATGTCGCCGGTGCAGAGCAGGATGACGCGGTGGTGTAGCCCCAGCCGTCTCAAGATGTCGCAGGCGTCATCGGTCAGCCCTTCCAGTACCTCCAGGCTATTGTCCGGTGAGGCAAACGTCACCAGCTCCACCTTCTGGAACTGGTGCATCCGGATGAGCCCACGGGTGTCCTTGCCCGCGCTCCCAGCCTCGGACCGAAAGCATGAAGAGAAGGCGGCATACTTCAGCGGGAGCTGGTCCGCCTCCAGGATCTCATCCGCGTGGTAGTTGGTGACCGGCACCTCGGCGGTCGGGATCAGGAAATACTCCGACGTGCCCAGGGTCTTGAAGGCGTCCTCCTCGAACTTGGGAAGCTGGCCGGTGCCGATCATCGCCTGCCGCTGGACCAGGTACGGCGGCGCGAGCTCGCGGTAGCCCTTCTCGGTGTGGACATCGAGCATGAAGCTGACCAATGCCCGTTCCAGCTTGGCCAGGCGGCCCTTCAGGAAAGCGAAGCGGCTCCCGGACACCTTGACCGCGCGCTCGAAGTCGAGCATCCCCAGCCGCTCGCCCACCTCGAAGTGCTGCTTGGGCGTGAAGGGAAAGCTCGGCTTCTCGCCCCACTTCCGGACCTCCGCGTTCTCCGCTTCCGAGCCGCCCTTGGGCACCGACTCGTGCGGGAGGTTGGGAAGGGTGAGCAGGAGGCCGTTGAGTGCCTCTTCCACGTCTCGTAGACGCGCCTCCTTCTCCTTGATCTCCTGGGCGACGGCCCGCATCTCCGCTCGAACCGCGTCGATCGCCTTGGGGTCCTCCTTGGCCTTCTTTTTCACCTCTTCGTTGGCCTGGTTCCGGCGATGGCTCAGCGACTCCATGGCGATGTACAGCTGCTTGCGCTCTTCCACTTGAGCTTTAAACGGCCCTAGATCGAGACCGCCGCCACGGCTGCCCAGCCGCTCCACCACGGCATCGAAGTTTGCGCTGACGTATTTGAGATCGAGCATTTCCCCGCGCTTCTAGCCGTCCCGAGCCCGGCCCGGCAACGCTTCGCGCTTGCCTAAACGCCTTGGCGGCAATCGACAGTCGCCTGAATGGCATTCAGGAGGTCAGCGGTTCGATCCCGCTTAGCTCCAAGGGTTTAGAAGGACGGTTGGGTGCTGGGTGCAAGGTGGGTGCAAATTCGCTTGCCCCGGCCCGTCCGGGCAATTTTGAGGCAGTGCGTTACGAAGATACTGCCCCATCTTCGCCTGCTCTGAGGCCATGAAGAGGCCGCAGATGGGGGCGTAGACCTTTTGGGTAATCCGAACGTCGGAGTGCCCGAGAAGCCTGGACACGGTGTAGATGTCCACCCCTGACTCGATGAGCATGGCGCCATAGGTTCTGCGCAAGTCGTGGAAGGTGAGGGGACGCTGGATCCCGGCCCTCGCCGCGGCTTCTTGGGTCGCCACCGCGAACCACCGGGTGGTTTCGGAACGGCGGTCCCCATTCTGCTGTGGAAAGACGAAGGCCCCCGGTCCTGGAGCGGTCCGAGTGGACAGATGCCGCTGAAGCATGGGCTTCAGGACGGCATCCAACGGGACGCTTCGGGCCTTGCCGTTCTTGGGCAAGAAATCGAGGTGTGGCTTCGGGCGGACCTGAACGACGTTGTTGATCAGGTCCACGTCCGACCGCTGAAGGAAGACAATCTCCCTCCGGCGGAGACCCGTGAAGAGGGTGAATTGGGCGATGGCCGCCCAATCCCCGAAGCAGCATTCTAGGAATGGCCTAATTTCCGTGGACCGAAGCCATTCGTGAACGAGTTCTCGGACCTTTGGGAAGTCGACCTCTTCAAGAAGGTTCTTCTCGACCACCCCCAGCTTGATGCCGTGGGCGAACAGCGCCTTAAGGCGGTCGAGCTCCCGGACCACGGTGGTGGGGGAGACCTCCTTGAGGCGGCTGTCTCGGTGAAGCTCGAGGTCCGCTTGGGTGACTTCGCGCGGATGTTTCGAGAGACCGATTCGGGGCAAGCTCATCCCGAGCAGCAGCTCCGAGTAGACCTTCAGGGTCTTCGGCCGGAGACCTTCCTTTCCCTTTTTCTCGAGGAACGACTTGGCCAGCGCCTCGAGAGTCCGGGGCTTGCCCGAATCCAGCTTCTTTAGCTTTCCTTCTTCTTCGGCCCGGAGGACGGCTTCTGAAAAGAGGCGGGCTTCGCGCTCGGAACTAAACGTGCGCGGATGGCGTCGAGGGCCTCTTCGAACGTCAACAATCCACTTACCGGGTCGGTCACTGCGCTCGCGAACTGCGATGTAGAGTCTGTTCTGCATGGTTGCTCCAATGGGTTGCGCGAGCGCTGCTTTGCAGCCAACGTGACGTATTCGCGTTCCATAGAGCGCAGTGCCTCGACCGGAATGAGGACCCGGCCGCCCCTACCGCTGGGCTGCACTGCTCCAAGCTTTCCGGCGGCCACCCATCCGCGAACGGTGTTGGGATGCACGCCGAGAAGCTTGGCAGCTCCATCTATTGACACGAACCTGGGGGCGGGAGCAACGGCCCTGTTGCCTCCTCCAAACGGCCTGGGTGTCGCGCTGTCCACTGCGGGCATCGTCGGAAGTTCTCCTGGGGAAGTTGGGTGAGCGAACAGGGCTGGTTGGTGCTCGCCCGTCGCGGGAGATCGAGCGGGCGGGTCGAGTACGTCAGTAGGAACAGGGCCGCTGCGAGGCCTTGCGATGCGGCGTTCCGGGGCTCGTGAAAACACGCGCACATTAAGATGCTAAATAGAATCAGTCAAGAGGGACTGGGCACTGTCCACTGTGAGCCCTGGGGCAGTGCCTTCCCGAGCTTGCAAACGCGGTCCCGGCAAGCAGGTGCTCAGATGGATGCCGATCCGCGCCCGAGGTCTCGCGCCCGTCCGTTCCCCTGTGCAGTGGGGTGGGCCTTGGGAAATGAAAAACCACAGCTTGAAGAAGGGCCCCGCCGCCGTTTCAGAGATCGAGATTCTTGGACGACGGCGCCTTGGTACTCCGGGGATCGCCTTCGGGCGGCGGGGGCCGGCGACCGAAGAGCCAGGACAGTCGCCCGGTCAGGTCGCCGCGATCTTACTACTCAAAGTTCTCCCATTGTTAGCCTTCGACGCCTCCCGCGCGCCGCTCTTCGACCCCGGTCTTCGCGCTCGAACCTGCCTCCGCCGACTGCGCGCCCTCATCCTCCTTTTCATTGTTGTGTTGTTTTTGTTTGTTTGTATTTTCTTCTTCATCTCTGGTTCTGTTGGATTCCCACCCCTCCCAAATTTCCTCTCTCGACCCCAGCCCTGGTACCTCCACTTGC
>JBGTHI010000481.1:0-3607 GCA_041746295.1 Myxococcaceae bacterium | reverse complement strand
GGTGAGCGACCTGGGTGTGGGAGTGACGCTCTACCGCTCCGACGGGACCCGGCTCTTCTCCACCGACACCTTCGTCTCGGGACTGCAGCCTCCTGAGGCCGGTCAATCGCAGGGCTCGGTGGTGCTGAGCATCGACCGGCTCGGCCTGCTACCGGGCGACTACGGGCTGGACGTGGCGCTGCTCAAGGCCTCGGGCGAAGCCTATGACGTCCGGCACAGCGCCCATACGTTCAGCGTGAACACCGCGCAGCGCGACCGGGGGCTGTACCGGCCGGTCCACCGCTGGAGCTGGAAGGTGCCGGTGGCGTGACCGGCGCAGGCTCGGTCCCCGATCTCTGCATCGGGGTCGTGCTCTACCGGACCGCGCCGACCGAGCTGAAACGGCTGCTGCGGTCTTTGGACCTGGCTCGTGCCGCGCATCCGCGCCCCTCGTTCGCGCAAGGGTGGACCGACAACTCGCCTCGGCGCGCCCCCACCTTGGAGAAGCTCCTGCGGGGACAGCGGCTCAACCATGCGCCGGAGAACCGCGGCTTCGGCGCGACCCACAACCGGATGATGGCCGAGGCGTTCGCGGGCGGCGGATATCGCTACTATCTCTGCCTCAATCCGGACGCGGTGCTGCACCCCGACTGTCTGGCCCACCTGGTGGAAGAGGCCAACCGGTCGCCCAGGCCGGGGCTGGTCGATGCGACCACCTTCCCCGACGAGCATCCCAAACCGTACAGCCTGGAAACGCACGACGCGCCCTGGAGCACCGGCACCTGCCTGCTGATCTCCCGGGAGCTGTTCGAGGCCACCGGGGGCTTCGACGACGAGATCTTCATGTACTGCGAGGACGTGGACCTCTCCTGGCGCGCGCGGGCGCTCGGCTTCTCGGTGCGGACCTCGCCCCGGGCGCTGGTCCATCACCACGTGGAAGACCGGCCGATTGCACAGTCGCGTGAGCTGCAAGTCCGCCGCAGCGCGCACTACCTGGGGCTCAAGTACGGAGACCGCGCCTTCGCTCGAGCCTGGAAGGCGGAGTACGACGCGCTGGGAGGGCCGGCCTATCCGGAGCCCAGACCGCCCAAGCCTTCTCGGGCGATGCGCGCGGTCGCCGACTTTTCGCACGGGATTCGCTTCGCGGAGTCGCGGTGGTGAGAGTCCCGGTCGAGCTCGAATCGGCAGTGGTGATCGCCGACCGCGAGGGGCTCCCCGAACCGCTCGCGGGCTTTCGATCGACCTCGCTGGCGGTCTGGAAGCGGCAGGCGGCGCGCTCGGCGGAGGCGACGCTGCTGCTGCCCCTCGATGGATCGCGGGCCGAGTCCTGGAGCTCGGCCGAGGCGGTGCTGCGGAGGCTCCATCGGGTCAAGCGGCCTCCGACCCTCTATCTGCACTTTCGCAACACCCTCTCCGCTGGCGTCTGGGTGGACCGCCTCGCTGGCGTGGAGCTGGAGCAGGGGCTGTCGCAGCAGGAGGTGGAGGATTGGTTGGAAGGGTTGGGCTGGTCGGTCGCCGAGAAGCGATCGATCGAGGCGCCCGAATCGCCTGAGCGGGGGAATGGCTTGGCTCCGGCCACTTCGCGCGCATTGGCCAACCTGCTCCGCCAGCTCAACCCCTCGGCCGCCGGGGACTACTGGCTGTGGCGGGTCGAAGTCGGAGCTCGGGAAACGCGCGGGCCTGTGACCCAAGAGCGGGTGCCCGGCCGCCTCAGCGTCGTGCTGCAGCTCGGCCAGGACGATCGCGCCGATGAACTGGACCGCACCCTCTTCGCCTTGAGCTGCCAGGAGCACCGAGCGGTGGAATGGGTAGTCTGCGGCGCGCGCCAGTCATCCCAGGTCCGAGCGATCCTCGGCCGCCATCGCAAGCTGAGCGGCGCAAGAATCCTGCGAGCAGCCGATGTCAACGACGCGCTCGAACTCGCGATGGGACAGTACCTGGTCTTCGCCGCGCCTGGCCTGGTGGTCTATCCCGGCCACTACGCACAGCAGATCGAGCGCATCGCCGCTTCCGACCGCGCCTGGTCCTGGGCGACCGCCCGGCAGGTCGAGCTGGCTCAAGATGGCGCAGGCGTCCTGCACGTGACGACCAAGCGGACGGTACCCAGCGACGAGCGGCTGGAGCCACTGGCCTTTGCCCGGGAGCCGGTGGCGCTCTACGCGGCGGTGATCGATCGCAGCCGTCTGGGCGCCTTCGCCCTGCGATTCCAGGCCAATGAAGCCGCGGGACAGCTCCTCTGGCGGCTGAGCGCGCTGTTCGAGCCGCTCTTCTCACCGGGACTACCCGAGCTGGAGCTGCGCGGCGAACGGCCCATCGCGGAGGTCTCGCCCGAAGGGCTGGCGGTGCTGCGCACAGTCGAGAGTTGGAACGCGGCACTCGAGCTGGCCCGCCAGCAGGTCCGCGGCTCCGGCATGCGGCGGCAATTCGTCGACCGGCTCAACGAAGAGGTGAAGCGCCGCCTGCCGAGAATGCACCATCAGCTCAAGAAGCTCGTACAGCGGTGGTTGAGCGCTCCGTGAAGCGCAAGGGGTCACTCACAGTCGGTCGACGGAGATTCAAAGGCGAGTGAGACGACTCCGCCGAGGGAGTGCAAGTCTGGCGCGGTTCCGAAGGAGTCGGTGCTGAAGGCGCTCGTCCACGCGTACCAAAGGTTCGAATGTGCGCGGAGGATGCGTTTCTGACGCTTCCACGCACACTCGATCCCAAAACTATCGCCTCACCCAGTCGCGGAACACGTAGCGGGCGCGCGGGTCGGCGAGGATCACCGCCTGGTGCTTCGGATCGGGATAGCTCGGAAGCTCCGGACGCGACTCCAACACCTTCTCCGCAGCCTCAACTCCACCGGACGTCCCGGCCACGAGCGCCCGCTGCGCGACATCGAGCATCTGGCGCCGTTCATTTCGAATCTGCCGCGACACCCCGTTCATCTGCAGCCCGAACACCACCATCGGGACCATCAGCAGCAGCTGATAGCCGCGCGCTGGCCACTTCCAGCGCACCGTCTCCAAGAAGGGCGCTGCCACCAACAGCGCCGCTGCGTAGCCGATGATCAAGTAGTCGAAGTAGCGCGATCCGATGCCGGTCGCCCGGGCCACGGCGCCGGCCACCGCCACCATCGCTACCCAGATCAGCGCGAACATTCCGAAACGCTGCTCCGGCTGAAGCGATGCCCCCCTACGGGCGAAGATAGGCAGAACCGTCGCCATCAAGGCGACCCAGACCAAGAGCCCGATCCCCGCGAAAGGCTGTCCGGGCCAACCCAGATATTGCCAGAACACCTCCAGGAACTGAGCCGCTGATTTGGCTCGAAGCGCCGCATGGCCGGGGTTGTGCCAGATCAGCAGCGAGACACCATAGGTCAGGGCAGCGAACCCCACTGCCTTAGCCAGAAAGGATCGCTGGCGCGTCTCCCACCAGCGCAGCAGCGCCGCCACGGCGGCAGTCGCAGCGGTGAACATCGCCGCCGCGGTGTTCACCGCGCCTAAAGCGGTGAAGATCGCGATCGGCACCACCGGGAGCTCGGGACGGGCGATGTAGAGCAGCGCCAGCGAGGCGAAGGCCACCGCGAAGTAGACCTGGCTCTGGTAGGCCCAGAAGAGGTTCTCCCAGCCCATCGGGAAGATGAAGA
>JBGTHI010000480.1:0-3070 GCA_041746295.1 Myxococcaceae bacterium | reverse complement strand
GGGATGGCCCTGGCGGTGGCCGCGGCGCCGGCTCCCCGGGGTCGCCGCGGCAACTGGAGCCTGAAGGAGGTTCGAAAGCAGCGCGCCATCTACACCGCCAAGGGATCGGAGCGGCTTCCCGGCACCCTGATCCGCCAGGAGGGCCAGGGCGCGAGCGGGGATAAGGCGGTCGATGAGGCCTACGACGGCTTGGGTGCCACGCACGACCTCTACTGGCAGGAGTTCGAGCGGAACTCGATCGATGACGAGGGGATGCCCCTCAGCGCCACCGTTCACTTCGGCCAGAGCTTCGACAACGCCTTCTGGAACGGCGAGCAGATGGTCTTCGGAGACGGCGACGGAGAGCTCTTCCAGCGTTTCACCCGCTCCCTGGACGTGATTGGCCACGAGCTGAGTCACGGGGTGGTCGAAGACGAGGCGCGACTGACCTACCTGAACCAATCCGGGGCGCTGAACGAGTCGCTTGCCGATGTGTTCGGGTCCCTGGTGAAGCAGCGCAAGAAGAAGCAGACCGCGGACAAAGCCGACTGGTTGATCGGTGCGGGGCTGTTCACTGCGAAGGTAAAGGGCCGGGCGCTCAGATCGATGAAGGAGCCCGGCAGCGCGTACGACGACCCGGTCCTGGGAAAGGATCCTCAGCCGGGCCACCTGCGCGACTACGTGCGGACGCTGCAGGACAACGGGGGTGTTCACATCAACTCGGGCATTGCCAATCGTGCCTTCTACCTCGCGTCCGAGGCTCTAGGTGGCTACGCGTGGGAGCGTGCGGGACGCGTCTGGTACGAGACGCTCCGCGATCCGCGCCTCCGCACCAACTCCGGCTTCACCTCCTTCGCCCGCATCAGCGTGAGCGCGGCAGCCCGGCTGTTCGGTGCGGGGAAAGAGGTAGAGAAGGCGGTGCGGAGCGCGTGGAACGAGGTCGGCGTGAGCATCAACGTGGCGTGATCATGCGCATCACCTTTCGCCAAGAGGGCGGGATCGCCGCCTTTCCCGGCCTCGCCCAGCCGGTGACGATCGATGCAGCGGCGCTTCCTCCAGCGGAAGCTGAGGAGTTCGAGGCCCTCCTGCGCCGAAAGCCGGAGAGCTCCAAGGCGGCCGGAGGCGACCGTCGAACCTATTTCATAGAGGTCGACGAGGGAGCGGGCAGCTCTCGCTCCCTCCTCGTGACCGACCCGGTCCCCGCCGAGCTGCAATCCCTCGTGCGTTGGCTCCAGGCCGCGGCCCGGTCAAGGCGCGGCGCGAAGCCCTGAGCGCCTGCGACCCCGAGACCCGATGATGTCCGATGTCGTGGAGTGCCGGAAAGCGAAACTCTGTGACCTTGGAGGTCTCTGGTGGGCCGGATCCGCGGATCTTTCGCTCCCATGTCAGACGCCGCTGATATAGGTCGAGCCGCCTCCTTTGGCGGAGGCATTCACAACTGTCACCGATCCGCAACGGGTCGGTGCTCGAAGAAAGGCATGTGTCATGGCGGGTGGAGTCAATAAAGTCATTCTGGTGGGCAACCTGGGCGCGGATCCGGAAGTTCGGTTCACTCCGGGTGGCCAAGCGGTGGCGAACTTCCGGATCGCCACCGGTGAATCCTGGACCGACAAGAATGGTCAGAAGCAGGACCGGACCGAGTGGCACCGGATCGTGGTCTGGGGAAAGCTGGCGGAACTCTGCGGCGAATACCTGGCGAAGGGGCGACAGTGCTTCGTCGAGGGAAGGCTCCAGACCCGCGAGTGGACCGACAAGGAGAACAAGAAGAATTACACGACTGAGGTTGTGGCCAGCAGCGTGGTCTTCTTGGGCAGTCGAGACGGGACAGGAGTCCGCAGCGAAAACGGCGCGCCGACCCATGGCAGGAGTCAGGAGTTCGGTTCGCCATCGCCAGGACTCGAGGAGGCGCAGGTGTCCTCCGGCTCGCAGGGTGGCGAGGAGATCCCGTTCTAGACCGCGGCTCAGCGTGAGTCGTCAGCTCGGGTGAGCGAATCCCGAGGCGCGGCAGTTTCTCTCCGAGTAACAAGCTTGGAGTGGAGCTGCCGCGTTTGTATCTGTGAATCACTCCGCTTTGCGAAACGCGGAGCCGCTCGGCGTAGGGCGGGCTTACTCCCCATCTTTCAAGATTGCCGGGAATGGGTGATGCTAAGGAAGTGAATCTCGATCAAACGTTGCGCATCATGCGCGAGGAGGTTCCTGATCTGGTAGCCGTCTACCTATTCGGCTCTTGCGCCCGGGGGAATGCGCGTCCCGAAAGCGACATCGATCTCGCCGTCCTCTCGAACCAGCCCCTCGACCCTCTCTTCCGGTGGCATCTCCAAGAAAAGCTCGCCGCCGCTCTCGGGCGCAACGTCGATCTGGTGGATCTCCTGCGGGCATCGACGGTGATGCGCCGGCAGGTGTTGCTTGACGGGAAGCTGTTATACGAAGGGGATCGCTATGGGCGCGAGCTGTTCGAGGCGACTTCGCTGGGGATGTACGCGCGTCTTCAGGAAGAGCGTCGAGAAATTCTGAAGGACATTCAGGAACGCGGCCATGTCTATGAATGACGTCGAGATCAATAAAGCCGCGGTCATCGAGCGGTGTGTCGACCGGGTGCGTGAGGAGTACGCAGGGAGTCCGGAGAGCTTGACCCAGCTCACGAAGCAGGACTCGATTGTGCTAAACCTCCAGCGTGCGTGCGAGGCGGCGATAGACCTCGCGATGCACCGCGTGCGCATTTTCGGACTGGGGGCGCCCCAGGAGAGCCGGGACGCCTTCGAGCTCTTGGCCCATGCCGGCCGTCTGGAGCGACCCTTGGCGGATACAATGAAGCGCATGGTGGGCTTCCACAATGTCGCCGCACCATCGTCGAGCGGCACCTTGAGGATCTAAGGGCTTTTGCCCGACTCGACGCCAAAGCGCCTCCGCATAAAGCCTAAGAGATCGCACCGTAGTCGATGATGGATGAGAGGGCTGGCGGAGGCGACTTCAGCGAGGCGTGTGCAACCCCACCACGTTCTCGCTGTCGCGCACCAGGGCGATGAAGCCGGGCTCCCCGATATCGGTCTTGGGCAGCAGCAGCACTGCCGCGCCGCCCGCCGCTTCCAGG
>JBGTHI010000479.1:0-4017 GCA_041746295.1 Myxococcaceae bacterium | reverse complement strand
GAGGCCGTGGAGGTGGCGCGCCCCGCGCCGGCCATTCTGAGGGATCGCTCCGCGGCACCGCTCGCGCCGACCCCGCTGCCCCCTCCGGACTCTGACCCGGAGCCCGCCCAGGGGCTCTCTGGCGAAGAGGGGTCTCCCGCCGCCCGCGCCGATGTTTCTGAGGGTACAGTTTCACCCGCCGTGGCAGAAGGCGACGGCATCGAAGTCGAGGCCCGTCGGTCCCGACTCAAGGAGCGGCTCAAGGCGGTTCGCGAGAATCCCCGCCCCGAGCCGCTTCCGCCCACCTCGGCCCAGGCGGGCCACCTGGCGGTGGAGCGGATCGCCTTTCTGCAGACCGAGGTCAACGGCCTCAAGGCGGCCAATCTCAAGCTCACCCAGGAGCTGGAGACGGCGCGCCGCCACGTGGAGAAAGCCACCGAGGAGGCCAAGACGCGGATGGAGGAAGCCTCCCGACTGGCTTCGGAGATGGAGGCGCGGGCAACCCTGCTGGCGGAGTTGGAGCGGGAGCTCTCGTCGTTAGAGGGTGAGCGGGACGAGGCGCTGCTCGCGCTCCAGGATGCGCGCCGAGGGCTGGAGGCGGGCGCCAAGGAGCGGGAGACGTTGCGCGAGGAGATCGTCCGGCGGCAGAAGTCGCTCGATGAGACTCTCTCCGAAGAGGAGCGGATCGCGAGTGAGCTGGAGATCGCACAGGCGGAGACCTCCACCTTGCGCCGGTCTGTAAACGCGCTGCAGTCGGAGGGGGAAATGTTGACCCGGCAGGTGGCCGATCTCACCGCCGAACGGGCCGACCTTCTGGAATCACGCAAGGCGCTTCAGTCGATCCATCGCGCGCTCAGCCAAGCCGCGCTTCGGTAGCGGCCGCGCTCCCTAGCCAACGGGATAGGCGGGATGGAACCGCTCGATCGCTCCCAGGATCTCCGACAGCTCGAACGGCTTCGAGAGGATGCCCAATACGCCCGGCATGTCGATCACTCCCGTTCGAATGTTGAACTCCGCGGAGACGATCAAGACGCCAAATCTGCCCAGATCCGGGCGTTGGGTCAGCTCATCCAGGAACTCGTAGCCATCCATCACGGGCATTGTCAGATCCAGGAGGATGAAGCAGGGGCGTTGAATGCCCTGGATTGCGCGGAGCCCCTCCAGACCGTTGCAGGCGGTAAAGACCTCCAGCCCCTCCACCTCGAGCACGTCCCTGACGATCTCGCGAATGTCCTCATTATCTTCGACGACCAAGACCTGCGTGGATGTGGCGGAGGCGCTCACCCTCGAAGAGTAAGCACGATATTGACACACAGCCGCATTCCGTGAAGCGCGCCTGGCCGCTCTCCTGATGCGACGAGTACCTGACGCCCTACCAGACCCAGATGCTGGCCTCACAACCCGCTCAACGGCCGGCCGCGTCAGAGGATGATCGACCCGGAGGTGGATCTCCCTCAAGTTGGATCCACCGCGGATCATTGGGTTCTTCGGCCGGGTGGTCGCCTTGACTACACGGGGAAAAACCCGTAATTCACGCGACCAGACTCGAGGTGGCGTTGTGAAATATTTTTCGTGGCTTTTCGCGGTGATTGCGGCTTCTGTCTTGGGCTGCAGTGAGTCGGCCTACTCCCCGGATGAGCTCGAGGAGCTGAACAAGCCGGCCGAGTTCACGGCCACCGTGACCGCCCTGACCGGCGCGGGTCCGACGGTGGTGTTCAGCGGCGGCCCCACCTCCGGCGCAGCGCCTCTCAACGTGTACCTGGATGGCACCAAGTCTAAGCCCCAGGCGGGCGACGGCTCCTGGATCTCCTCCTGCCTCCTCGACTACGGCGATGGCACGTCCACCACCTCGTGCTGGGGCACCCATACCTACGCGGCAGGCAGCTACACGGCGACCTTCACCGCCACCGACAACCTTGGTCGCTCCACCCAGGGGCAGGTGGCGATCAACGCGACCGGCACGAGCGCTCCCGACGCGGGAAGCCCCAGCGACGCGGGCATACCGACCGATGCGGGCACGCCGACCGACGCGGGAACCGTCGTCGACGCCGGCACTCCTCCGGACACCACCGTCTTGAAGTGGTACTCCACTGCCAACGGTATACCGTGGGTACGTAACGCCAGCCGCGATGAAGGCGGGAACATCTGGGCGGTCAATGACGACGGCGTCTACGTCAAGCGGCCGGGTGACACCGGCTTCAGCTTGAAGACCGGCTTCGGTCAGCTGGCCAAGGGCGATTGGCCCTTCACCATCTGCGGTGGTGCCGCCAACCAGGCCTATGTCGGCTATGTGGGCCCGGAGATTCCGGACGCACTGGGCGGGACTGCCGAGCAGCGTCTCCGCGGCGACATGGACCGCGTCGCGCTCGACGCCACCACGGGCACCGTTTCGCTCCAGTTCCACTACGCCTTCTTTAACACCAACGATCCCCAGTACAACGAAGTGCAGACGATCGTGAGCTGCAACCGGCAGAACAACACCGCCAGCACCGATTACGGCACTGTCTACATCGGTTCGAACCACGCGGTTACCCGGATCCAGGGTGACAAGTTCGCCGACCACCGCCACGTGGTCTGGGCGAAACCCTCCGGCACGCTGGTGATTGGCTACAATTGGGCCACCGCGTTGACGCCGGCCGGAAACCTCTTCTTCGCCAACGAGTACAAGATCGGCGAGCTCAAGCCGACCGCGGTGCTGAAGGACTGGCTGAGCTTCTCGGTCAACCCCTGGGTAGTCGACACCTACGTGCCGCCGGTGGGGACGCTCGAGGACAACGACTACTGGCACGCCGCTGCGGTCACGCCCGATGGCAAGCATTGGGTGGGCAGCTGGACCAAGGGCCTGGTCTGGATGACGCCGACTCCGCGCGTCTATACGGTCATCTCCGATGCGCCCGAGATCCGGATCAACGCGCTGGCGGCCGAGTCGGACAACAGCATCTGGGTCGGCACGCAGACCCAGGGGCTCTGGAAGCGGTCCGCGGGGGGCGTTTGGAGCAGGCTGGAGCTCCCGCTGAGCACAAGCAAGATCCTGGGGCTCTACCTGGACGCCCGGACCACCCCTCGTACGCTCTTCATCTCTACCGATCGCGGGCTGGCCGTCTACACCGGCCCGTAGTGCCCCTTGGCTTGCGGTTGACCGGATTTCCGGGCGACCCGCACCGCCTTCACATTGACGAACTCCCGGATCCCGAACTCGCCCAGTTCCCGTCCGTAGCCGGAGCGCTTCACGCCGCCAAAGGGGAGGGCGGGATCAGAGGCGGTGATCGCGTTCACGAACACCGCGCCGGACTCCAGTTCCTGGATCAGCTGTTCCTGTTCGTCCGCGTCTCGCGTCCAGACGCTGGCGCCCAGCCCAAAGCCGCTGCTGTTGGCCATTGCGACCGCTTGGTTCAGGTCCTTCACCCGAAATACCGAAGCCACGGGACCAAAGAGCTCATCGGAGAAGGCCGGTGAGCCTTTGGGGATGTCTGTGAGGACCGTGGGCGGATAGTAGAAGCCACTGCCCAGGACCGGTCTGCCCCCCGTCAGGAGTTGTGCGCCGGCCCTGAGCGTGGCCTCGACCTGCTCCGCCAGCTCGTCGCGGATGGCGGCGGTGGCCAGAGGGCCCAGCTCGACGCCCGGCTCCAACGGATCCCCCATTCGGACCCGCTTCATCCGCTCGACAAAACCCTTCTCGAACTGCTCGGCCACGGTCTCCAACACGATGAACCGTTTCGCGGCGATGCAGGATTGACCGTTGTTGACCAGCCGCCCCTTCACCGCCGCGTCCATCGCCGCCGCGAGGTCGGCCTGCCCGGTGACGATGAACGGATCGCTTCCGCCCAGCTCCAGCACCGTCTTCTTGAGAGCCTGTCCCGCAGCCTGCGCGACCTTCCTCCCTGCCGCTTCGCTGCCGGTCAGGGTGACCGCCGCGACGCGATTGTCGGCGATAACCGCGGCGACGCGGGACGATTCCAGGAGGAGGTTCTGGAAGATGCCGGGTGGGAAGCCGGCACGGAGGAAGCTCTCCTCAATCGCCTGCGCGCACTGGGGAAC
>JBGTHI010000478.1:0-11861 GCA_041746295.1 Myxococcaceae bacterium | reverse complement strand
CGGCGGTCCCGGCCGCGCCGACGGAGCGGGTGGCGGCTCCAAAGGCCAGCCCTTTCTCGCTTCCGGCTCGGTTCGAGATCGCCGAGCAGGTCTCGGTTCTTCCCAATGCGATGAACTCCAGCCGTCACACCCTGCTGAACGAGGAAGGGCGCCGGATCGGCGCGATCACCCACAATCCTCGCGTGGGAACGAAGCTGGAGGATGAGCGTGGCGCCACCCTGGCCCAGGTGGCGCCACAAGAGAGCTACGGCCAGCGCAAGTTCGCCATCCACGACAACCGTGGAAACAGGCTTGGCACCCTGGTTCGGCGGGCGATGGCCGGGAGCTACCAGATCCTTGATGCCGAGGACCGGCCCCTGGCTCGGGTGAAGGAAAAGGCGGCCTCGTTGGGCCACGGCAAGGTGCTGGAGATCAGTCGCAACGGCGAGCAGGAGGTGGAGCTCGCGCGGTATCCGGTAAGAGGGCTGATCTGGGATCGCTGGAAGATCGACCAGCGGGTCCCGAACGCAATCGATCCCAGGCTTTGGGTGATGATCCCCGCTCTGGAAACCGGCCGCCGCGCCCGCTGGCGCGAGCCGGAGATTTTCTAGCAGCAACCGAGGGCGGTGTCGCTGTGAGAATACCTTCAACTTTCCCTAGTCCCCTGGATCCGTGATTACTTCAAAAACTTCCTTGATTGCTGATGCCTCCTGCTTGCGCAGGCGCAAAGCACCACGGATTTTATGCGGAGTTCGTTTCCAGGGGACTAGAGGACCCTATGCCTAACCCCGCAGGCCTTCCCGCATAGCACCCCAACCCGGATCTCAGGCGTCGGCATAGAAGGGCCGATTCTGGAGACGTCTTACCTGATACCCTCCCGCGGTTTCACGCGGCCCTGATGGAGAAGGGAAGCGGTGCCACCCGGATCGAGGCGAACCAGATCGGAGGGGCCGACTATATCGACAACACCTTCAGTCCCGGTGAAATGCCGGGCGGTGTTGCCGTGGGCGTTGATATGGGGGGGGCCGACCGTTCATCGCCTTTAGGGTCATCGAGACCTACACACGGTATGAGCAACCGCCGCAAGTCGAGGAGGTCCTCACGCACAACAGATCTTTGTCGAGAATCAGCGGCTCCTGCCGGGGAACGACCCGGCATCGGTTGAGCTGAGCAAGACCATGCAGCGGATCTATGATCGGCTGCTACAAGGCGTGCTGGGACCCGAACGAGAGCAGTCGAGCGAGCTGATGCAAAAGGAGTTTGCAGCGAAAGCACGACCTGCCGCTCTCGACCTTCCAATTTTGGCTCTACAAGAAGTCCAAACAGAAAAAGTTGGAGTCCAACTCGTCAGCGAGGTTTCTGCCGGTGGAGGTGGTAGCCTCGCCCGCGCGTTTCGCGCGGGCCGGAGGGCTCGACGTGGTCGAGGCCTCCTCCGTTTCGGTGGCCATTAGCGAACCGTACCGTCCATTGCGTCACGGGTCGAGGCTCCACCTACGAAGCTCGTCCTCAGGAACGAACGCAAGACCAGCAGCCTCTAGCCATCGATCAACTGCGTGCTGGCGGCAATCTCTGCCGCGGAGATCTCCACAACCCTCTCCTTCTCGCGGCTTCCACCCCGCCCGGAGATGTCGACGACGATCGAGTGCAGCTTCAGGCGATCAAACTTCACTGTCTCTGGCACAGTCACGAGCGGACCGTCGCGGCGGAAGATCACCAGAAATGCCTCGTCCACCGGATACGTTTTCCTAAGACGGTCCCATGTTCCCCGGACCTGGACATAGTTCCGGAGCAGCCCTGCCTTGGGACTCTCCCGGGTGTACTGCTTGGCTTCAACGTAAAGGGGCGTCCCCTCCCCACATCCAGGACATCAGGCCTCAGGCCTGACGTGGTTGGGTCAATGATGGGGTTCATGCCCTGATCAAAGAGGTACTTGGCGAAGTGTAGAACAAGCAGCCGCTCGGCACTTCAGGGGGCTCCTTGGGCAAGCTCTCTAAGTTCCAGCGCATCAAATGCCTCGCACCTCGCGGCGTACCTTCGGAGCATCGCGAGTCGGGTTCGGCCGATTCCAATCCCGAGCCTCAGTTCTTCGTGGAGGAGCCGCGCATCGCGCTCTACGGCAACCTGCAGCTGAGCAGCTTTGAGCCCATCGTAGGAGTTGGGACACCGGCCCTGGCCATTCTGCAAAGCTTCGGCAAGCTCGCGAGCAGATCGAAATTTTGCATATTCGACCAGGCCGGTCCCGGGAAGCTTGGGATTGGTACTGACGGAACGCCCGCTGCTTCAGCGAGATAGTTGAGGCCCAGCGCTCGCGCGACTCGGTACGCACCCAGTCCTCGCGCCGCAACAGAGCCTCATCCCAGAGCGGCGCGGGCATCGCGCCCAGCTTCGCGCGCGTCTGTCGCCACTCCTCGATGTCCCGGCGGACTTGCTCAAGCTGCTGCTCCGTCTGTCTTTCGGCTTCCATACGCGCGACTCCCCTCCGTTTCGGAGAAAAGCCGGATGTGGTATCCGCGCGCGCGGGGAGTTCACCGTTGCCCTAGAGCTGCTCGGCGGTTCCTATCCCGACGGCGAGCGCGACGCGCGATGGAACGCCGGCAGCGTGATTTTGTCGTTTTCTGCGACGTTTAATTGAAGACGAGCGCACTGGCCTAGTGCCCGGTAGTGGACGCCTTGATGAGATTCGTCCGAGGGTATCCAGCTCCAAAACCCGACTCGTGGACAGCCTCAGGGAGAATTTCTGAATGGGGGCCGCACATGTTGGGTGAGAAAAAATGGCTGGTGTTAGGGGTGGCGCTGGCAACGGCGGCCGGGTGCAATGACAGCAAGGCCGACGCGAACGGAGACGGCAATGCGCCGCCCGACGACAGCGTGAGCGTCGAAGGCGTCACGGGCGAGGACGGACCGGCGGACGGGGCAACCAATCCCAATGAGCACGCGGTGGGTGATGCGACTCGTGGAAAAGACGTCTTCCGCTTCGCGACCTTCGGCAATGAGGGATTTTGGACCGATGCCGCCAAGCTTCCCGCTGGCATCGTGGAAGCGAAGCTGACCCCGGTTCAGGCTCTTCAGGCGGGCTTGAGCGTCGACGTGGAAGCGCTCGATGCCGCGACCCAGGCCGCGGTTGCGGCGGAGCTGGCCAGTCAAGGCACGGCCGGGCCGATTTTGAATGACCCAGCAACGACGCTCAAGTTGATCAGCGCCAACGCGGTGATCGGCGTGGTGACGGTGGACACCAACAAGGACGGGAAGCTGGATGTCACGAACGGCGACAAGGTCGGCGTCAGCTGCGCGCTCTGCCACACCATCACCGACGCTTCGGTGGCGAACGTTCCCACCGGTGGATCGGTCGGCAAGGGGCTGGATGGTCGCGCACCACACACAATCAATGTCGGCGGGATCTTCGCGCTGGCCAAGAACAGCCGCGCGCTCTACCCGCTGGCTCAGCTGGCCCTCACCGCCAACGGCGGAAAGACGATTGGCCGCGCACCCACCGGCCTGACCGAGACTTCCAGCGAAGCCGAGACCGACGCCTACTTCGGTAACCCGGCCTTCTACCCGGTTGGAATGTTCGACGATGCGCCGGACGGTACCGGCGCCCCGATGCACAACGCACCTCTGTTCCGCACCGACTTGGCCGCACCGTGGGGAAGCGAGGGGACGATCAGCAAGCTCGATAACTTCTCCAACCTCGTCTACACGGCCCTGTTAGACCCCACGACGCTGATCACCCCCAGCGGGCGCGCGTTTCTCAAGACGTTGGGCGGCACCGCGGGCGAAGAGATCTCCAACGACTACTTCTGGGTGCTGAACGACACGGGAGTGACTCCCCCGCCGGGCGGCTTCCCGTACATCGAGGGAGCGATCAAGACCGAGCCGGGGACCGAAGCCGGGCCGGTGGGGATTCGGGTCGACAATCAAAAGCTCTTGGACATGAACGCCTACCTGAACGGCCTGGCCGCTCCGGAGGGCGCGGTGGTCGATGCGGCGGTGGTAGGTCGGGGCCGCGATCTGTTCCGGACCAACTGCACCACTTGCCACAACGTCGATCAGTCCCGTTTTGTACCGCCCGATGTGCGGCCGATGAAAGTGGTTTGGCCTGGGGACAACCCGGTGCAGCTCGCCGTCCGCGCCCCGCCGCTCAATCCGGTGCTCAACACCGTCGACAACATCTTCGACGATAAGATGGTCGTGGTGAACGCCAGCATTCGTGGTTTGGAACGCGGTCTGGTGATGCCGCTCCTGCTGGACCTGGATCGCAAGCCGGTGTTCCTGCATGACAACTCGGTGCCAAGCCTTGACATCCTGTTGGACCCGGCTCGCGGCCCGACGGCGCCCCATCCCTTCTATCTCGCCGACTCAGCTCAGCGCGGAGATATGGTTGGTTTCCTCAAGAGTCTGGACACCACCAACTAGCAGGCGTTCAGAGGGTTCACCAATATCAACAAGATCCCGTTCCTCTCCGCCGATCTGGACAAGGAGGCCCGGCTGGAGCTCCAAGACCATGGCCGTGGAGGTCTGGCGCGACCAGTTTTTTAGCTGGAATTCGGAGCGGGGCGGGGGGAAGAGTGGATCGGCAGGGTATTGGGCGCCGGTTCCTACGCGGTGACCTTCGAGGTGGACAGCGCGGAACATGGTTGGTGGCCCGATCGATGTTGTATCCGCACGTTCGGGACCAGGTCGGGCTGTTCAGCAGCTGGGTGTTGAAAGAGCGGCTGCGGATCAACGAGCGGGTGGCCTTCGGCCTCATCCTCGTCGCGGTGGGGGTGGCGATGTCTGGACGAGCGCCGGAAGCGATTTCCCACTAGGGTGAGGGGGGCCACATGCCCCACGCGCCCTTTCCAATCCGGGGTGTCTCCGAGATCCAGCAGGTCGACCCCGACATCTTCCGGTTGCGCTACTACCAGGACTGCATGCGCTGCGACTTCTGTCACGACAGCTGCTGCGCCTGGGGCGCCGACGTGGCGGTGCCCGAGCGAGATCGGATCCTGGAACACGCCGAGGCGCTCAAGGCCTCCGTTCCACATCCGGTCGAACGCTGGTTCACCACTGACGTGAAGTATGACGATGAGTATGAGGGCGGCGCTTACGTGCGGACGCAGGTGGCGGACGGCCGTTGCGTCTTCCTCAATCGCAAGGGGCGCGGCTGTCTCTTGCACGCCTTCGCGCTGGAGAGCGGGCGAGACTATCACCCGGTGAAGCCGATGGTCTGCTGGCTCTTCCCGGTGATCTTCGATCGGGGGCTGCTTCGTCCCAACTTCGACGTCCGCGACGGCCTGATCTGCGTGGACCGCGGTCCCACGCTCTACCGCAGCTCGCGCGACGAGCTACGCCTGTGCTTTGGCGAGCCGCTGATCGCCGAGCTGGATCGCGTGGAGACCACGGTCCTGGAGCCGGGTGGATTGTAGCGATGGCCCAGAAGCCCAAATCGATGGGGCCGTCCGCAGGGCCTGGGCGGCGGGGGCGCCGCTGCGTGCGGGTGGTGCACGGCCGCGGATTGCACTCCTAAAGATCAGACCCAGGCTTTGGGTGATGATCCCCGCTCTGGAAACCGGCCGCCGCGCCCGCTGGCGCGAGCCGGAGGTCTTCTAAGTGGCTGTCAGGACTGAGGTCGCCTGACTGGTAACCGTGCCTGCCTGCGGATCGATAATTGTTCATGCCGCCTGTCAAACGACAACGTGCCTCCCTGTCCACCACCACTCGCCCGGGCCCTGGGCGCGGGACGTCCCGAGCGACCTCGCCTTCCACTAGAACTAGAACCGAGCCCAGGCGTACCGGAGTGCCTGTGGGCGTTGGCTGGGGCAGCACCGGTCTCTCGTCCGTCTCCCCAAGCCGGACACATGGTGAGGATCATTGTCATGATCACGGTCATCCCGGAGGTCCTCACGCACAACAGATCTTTGTCGAGAATCAGCGGCTCCTCCCGGGGGACGACCCGGCATCAATTCAGCTGAGCAAGACCATGCAGCGGATCTATGATCGGCTGCTGCAAGGCGTGCTGGGGCCCGACTACGACCGTTCGCAGTACGAGGTGCAGTTCCGGATGTCGGCGGACCGTTCTCCGAACGCGGCGATCGCCGCGTGGGAGCAGCCGCCGCTGATCTTCTACACGCGGGGTCTGGTCGAGTTGACCGACAACGAGTCAGAGCTGGCGGCGGTGTTGGCGCACGAGCTGACTCATGGGGAGCTGCACAAGCGGTTGGGCAGTCACATGAATGGGAAGTTGGAGGAGCTCGCGAGCGACCTGCGCGCGCCTTATATGCTCCGAATGGCCGGCTACCCTCAGGGCGCCATGTCGACGATCCTCCGCAAGCTCGGATCCACGGAGCTTGCAAATCAAGTCTTTCCCGATCCCTTCGATGTCCATCCTTCGTTCGAAGTCCGACTGGCGGCGCTGGAGATCGCGGAGCGCGCGCTGGTCCGCGGTCCCCTGGGTATGGGGGAACAGGATTCTGCCGACATCGACGACCCGCCGATATCCCCGTCGCTGAGGACGACCATCGGAGCGATTTCCTACCAAAGCGTTGTCGAGCGTACCCTTCACGAGGCCGGCTTCGCTCGGATGGAGCCTCCCCAGCAGCTTGATCTGCTGGCCCGGCTGATCGGCGAAAAGCTGCTGAGCTGGGATACCGGGCTGTCGGTCAGGGGCAATGATCTGCTCCATGCTTTAAAGGGTGTGCAGTTGTCGCCGCAGGAGCCCGCGCATCAGGCAGCGATCCATCGGCTGGTCGAGGTCATGACCCATACGCCCGCGTCAGGTTGGAACCCGTTCATCACGGAAAAGCTCTATCCAGCTCTCTGCCAGCTCTGTGGCTACCGCGATAGTCGCGGAAAGGACGCGCTAGGTGGATTGGCGGAGCTTCAGAGGGTGATCACCCAGTTTGTAATGGCGTACACTCCGGAGGCCATCCGGATAGCGGCGGAGGATCTGAATCGAATCGCGGGCAGCTACACTTTCGTCGCCCGACGAGATGACCAGCCACACCGGATCCATCCCCAGGACGAAGTCGAGTTCGTGGGCTTCAGCATGCCGAGCGCGGCGAAGGTGGGTGCCGCCACGACGCCTCTGGCTCCCTCCTGGGACCGCCAGGTCCGAACCGCTCTCGAGGACGGACAGGGAGCGGTGCTCCAAGCTCTTCGGTTGTTGGGGATCATCAATGATCCCCGCCTGGCAACCTTCCCCCAGGACGCAACCTCCCACGTCCTGATTCGGCTTTCTAACGAGGTCGACGGCCGGCGGTTGATCTATGACAAAAATGGTCAGATCCGCGACCTGCGTGGCCTGAATGAGCTCTTGCGGGTCGAAGAAGAGAGAGCGCTCTTCGCCAAACGAAGTCGGGAAGAGCGTACGCTGCTTCCATCGGTCGACTGGGGCCTCCTCGAATACATGCCCTATAGGTTCGTCGAACAGTACGAAGAGCAGCTGAGCGTAGTGGTGGGTGTACTGGACGGGGAGTATCCCTTCGCGGGAGAGGTTGCGAACCAGATGCGAGCGCTGCGAGCGCGCGCTCCCGAGGCCGCCGACAAGGCTGCGCGAGCGCTCGACATGCACCTCAAGAGCTCGGCCTTCCAGCAGCTTGAGGAGAGACAGTCCTGGATGGAAGGATCCTTCACCGTTGGCTTCTCCGCATCCCACCCACTGGTCGGCTACCTCCTGGAGTACCCGTCCGGCCTCGACAGGAGCGGGGGCCTCGACCTGCTCCAGTATGTCCGCTGCCTCTCCGACGACAAGTCGCAAACGCCGGTGGAGCGCTGGCAGATTGATACATCTCTGCTCAAGCTGGGGCTCCCCGCGGCCTCCGTCAAAGAGTTCAGGCGAACGCTGGGAGACCTCAACCCCTACCGCCTAAAGCGCGCCAAAGTCTTCCCAACCATCCTTCAGGTGGAGGCCTACCGATTGCTCTCACAGCCCGGCAGAGCGCCCCTCACCATCGAGGAATTGAGTCTTTTTCGCGACATTGCCTCCGGGGAGGAGGTTGAGGTTTTGGACTACGCCCTTGTCCGCGCCCTGCGCTTTCTGGTGAATGGAGAGGTCTCCAAGCTCCGGCAGCGGGATGTGAGCCGCTTGGGCACCGAGGCATTGATTGGGGAGTTTCACGTCCTGTCCACGGAGCGGGCCGGTCTCTCACTTTTCTCTCAGGTGCCGGAGCTCAGGGTGCGGTATCAAAATGAGATCAAGCGCCGGATCGAAGCGATAGAGGATCCACAGTCGCGCCAGCAGCTGTTGCGAAGATTGCTGTCCCGGCAAACCACTCCCCCGCACGGTAACAGCTTGGACCGAGCGATCAGCGCGGTCCGTGGCTTCGAGACCCAATCTCCCCGCTACTCCGGGACACCCGCGGACCTCGACTTCCGATCCTGGGCGTGTGATCGCTACGCAAAAACCTTTCCTGCGCTCCTTGGGCGGGACGATGGAAGCGACACCTACGTGGAGGGATTCAAAGCCCAGGTGGAGGCATTGGTGGAAAAAGCGCCGTCCATCGTCACACTGGATATCCTGAGCCGAGTCAGTGCGCCGGAGATCGGTAACCAGCTCCTCTTCCAGGCCCCGACTGCGCGCTATGTTCGCACCACGATGGAGAACCAGGGATTGACCGAGATGGTCAACCAGAACCTCAAGGCCGCAGTGGGGGAAGTTCTACTGAAAACGCTGGAGAAGTCCGCTAGCGCCAAGAAGGGAATGGTGGACTTCTTGTTGGAGCCCCTCACCGATCAGAGCGCAGCGGAGCACCTGAAGAAGCTAGAGCAGGCGTTCAAAGGGTTCACCAATATCAATAAGATCCCGTTCCTCTCCGCCGATCTGGACAAGGAGGCCCGGCTGGAGGCCTTGATGATGCTCCACCGTAATTTCTGGAGCCTTCCGTTCGCCGGCCGCGTGCTGGCGTCCAAGCTGCTGCTGTTCGGAACCAGGAGCTTGGGCGACACGGAGAGACGCGAGCAGATTGAGCTGCAGGCGGAGCAGATCCTCGACCGGATGATCCCCGCCGAGCAGAAGTACGGAAAGGAATCCCGCCTGTTGATCCGATCCTATCTGGATGCCACCCACAATCTGGTGGATCGAGAGGTTCTCCTGGCTGCGATGCTGGTCGCCAGCCATCCGGAGGGTAACGGAAGCAAATCGCTTGGAGTAGGCGAAGCGCTCGGTCTGGTCCTTGACGCCCTGGGGCCCGCGGGCCGGAAGCTGAAGCAGGGGCTGGAGAGCAGCAGTCAGCTGCCCGAGGATCTCAAGGCACCGCTCAGAAGCTCCAAGACCATGGCGGTGGAGGTCTGGCGCGACCAGCTTTTCAGCTGGAATGCGGAGCGGGGCGGGGGGGAAGAGTGGATCGGCAGGGTGTTGGGCGCTGGCTCCTACGCGGTGACCTTCGAGGTGGACAGCGCGGAACATGGGCTGGTGGCCCGATCGATGTTGTATCCGCACGTTCGAAACCAGGCGGAGGGCGAGTTTGAGATCCTTACTGGAACCGCCGCGAACGTCGCCTCGAAGGATAAGCGGTTCGCCTCGATGGCGGACATGGTTCGACAGGGGAGCCGTGCCTCGAAGCACGAGACCGACATGGGCAGGGTGGCGCGCCAAGCGGAGGTGGCCAGGGCGCTTTACGAAGGAATGGAGATCGAGATCGAGGGTCACCGGTACCGATTCACCATCCCGCGCTACCTAGGCGGCGGGACCGACTACAAGGACTTCGCCATCGCCCCAGGTACCCATTTCAACGATCTCCCCGCCGAGACCGGGCCGCAGCAGGCGGAGCGCCGGCGGCTCGCCATGGCCTGCCTTGCCATGGAGCTCCAGATTCTCCTGGCCGGACGTCCCTTTGACCACGACCGCCACGGCGGTCAGCAGAAGATCCAGGGGAACGAGATCGCGCAGTTCGATTTTGGCGCGTTGAGCCTGACCGCAATGAGCGACCGGCAGAAGCAGCTGCTCGGCTTCGTGATCGGCGGCCTGTTGCGAGGCCACTTTGGCCAGCGCCGCCCCTTTGACACGGTGCTGGAGCGCGAGATCCGTCGGTGCGCAGCCAACATCGACGAGGCCGATTTCCTGGGGGAGGTGAAGCGCGCCATGCTGGCACTGGGCAACTTCCGGGACGCCTTGGAGAGCGACGATCTGCTCAAGATCATCGGATCGATCCACGCCGCCGGAGGAATCGATCCAGTCATCCTCCAGGCTTTGGAGCAGCAGGCGGGCGGCCTTGTCTTCAAGCGGCTGATGGCGCAACTGGAGGAGGGCGGCCGCGGCGGCCAGATCGCTCTGCCGGACAACGATCGAAGCTTCGCCCCGAGCGCTGACACGAGTCCGCTGGGCGAGCTGCCCCACACCAATCTGATCGAGCAGATCCCGCTGCCACCGGCCATGATGCTCGGGATTGCGGCGGGTCTCGCGACGGCTCTCCCGGGATTCGCTTGGCTCTACTCGTTGATGAAGGATCTCCTCACCGAGGACGAGGAGGACGAGCTGCCGGATGTGCTGGGGCTCGAGAAGCGCCGCACGGCCCAGGCGCTGACCGCTGGCGCGTTGGCGGTGCTGGGGACCGTCACGGTGGCCGATGCGGCCCGCGGCGCGCACGGGCTGGAGAAGGTTGCGCAGGCGCTCAAGCCGCCGTTTCGAGCGGCGTGACTGGCTAAGGGCTAAGCTGTCGCGATGACCGCTCTGCCTCCCTCCGCGCTTCGAGCGCTGGGCACCATGCTGCTGCTCTGCGCCTCCAACCTCTTTATGACCTTCGCCTGGTACTACCACTTGAAGGCGAAGAGCTGGCCGCTGCTCCTGGCGATCGGCGCCTCCTGGTTAATTGCGCTTCCAGAGTACTGTCTTCAAGTACCTGGCAATCGCTTGGGCCACGCCGCGTGGGGCGGTCCCTTCACGGCGCCGCAGCTCAAGATCTTGCAAGAGGCGGTGACCCTGACCGTTTTTGGGCTGTTCAGCGGCTGGGTGCTGAAAGAGCGGCTGCGGATCAACGAGCTGGTGGCCTTCGGCCTCATCCTGGTCGCGGTGGGGGTGGCGATGTCTGGACGAGCGCCGGAAGCGATTTCCCACTAGATGCCCTTTCCAATCCAGGGTGTCTCCGAGATCCAGCAGGTCGACCCCGACATCTTCCGGCTGCGCTACTACCAGGACTGCATGCGCTGCGACTTCTGTCACGACAGCTGCTGCGCCTGGGGCGCCGACGTGGCGGTGCCCGAGCGGGATCGGATCCTGGAACATGCCGAAGCGCTCAAGGCCTATGTTCCCCATCCGGTCGAGCGCTGGTTCACCACCGACGTGAAGTACGACGATGAGTACGAAGGCGGCGCCTACGTGCGGACGCAGGTGGCGGACGGCCGTTGCGTCTTCCACAACCGCAAGGGGCGCGGCTGTCTCTTGCACGCCTTCGCGCTGGAGAGCGGGCGAGACTACCATCCGGTGAAGCCGATGGTCTGCTGGCTCTTCCCGGTGATCTTCGATCGGGGGCTGCTTCGTCCCAACTTCGACGTCCGCGACGGCCTGATCTGCGTGGACCGCGGTCCCACGCTCTACCGCAGCTCGCGCGAGGAGCTACGCCAGCGCTTTGGCGAGCCGCTGATCGCCGAGCTGGATCGCGTGGAGACCACGGTCCTGGAGCCCGGTGGGTTGTAGCGATGGCCCAGAAGCCCAGATCGAAGAAGCCGTTCAACAACCCCTTCGGGGCTCTCAAGCTTGAACAGCCTACGCCGGCTAAGCCGGTGGCGCTGGAGCGGTTCCTGATGGGGCCGTCCGCCGGGGCTGGGCGGCGGGGGCTCCGCTGTGTGCGGGTGGTCCACGGCCGCGGATTGCACTCCAAGGATCAGATCCCGGTGCTCAAGGAGGGTGTGCAGCTGTGGTTGTCGCGCGGACCCCTCGCCGCCCGAGTGCTCGCCTTCACCTCGGCGCG
>JBGTHI010000477.1:0-3332 GCA_041746295.1 Myxococcaceae bacterium | reverse complement strand
GCCGAGCCGGCGCACGCCCGGGGGCAACGGGCCACCCGAAGCGAGTGGCAGTGCCAATGACTGCAGGGCGTCGGTGTTGGAGCAGCTCGACCGCTCCGGGTTGGCCACGTCGGGGTCGCAGGCCAGCCAGGAGACGATGTTCGGCTGGCCGGCCCGGCTGGCGTCCACCACCAGCGGAGTAACTGAGGCGGTCTCTCCTGGTCGCAGGTCGGCGGGCTCGGCCTGAATCCCCAGGACGCGCAAACCCTCCACCTTCCACTCCGGCGTGAAGTTGTCGTCGCAGCCGCCCCCCAGCAGGGCGATGGCAACGGCCGCGGCCCCGGCTCTTGCTCTGAAGTCGAGAGGCGAGCGCATCAGAAATCTCCTCGAACGCCGAGGGACGGAAGGATCGGCAGACCGCGGATGTAGGCGCGCTGCGTGAAATTGAAGTTGTAGCTGCTTGCCTCCACGTTCCGCCGGTTGGTCACGTTCTGCACGTCGGCGTAGAGGGTGAGGATCCAGCTCCGGAAGACGAACCGCTTATCCAGCCGGAGGTCCATGGCGAAGAAGTTGGGGAGCCGCCGGCTATAGAGGGTTCCCGGCAGACCGACGTAGCTGTTGGCGTTGGCGTCGTAGATCGCGCCGACGATCGGCGTATCCAGCGTGCCGCTCGAGTAGCGGACTCGCGTTCCCAGGATGAAGTTGGCCGGGAGCTTGTAGCTGGCCACGCCAATGAAGTTGTGCGGCTGATCGAGGTTGAAGCGGACCCGTCGGCCGGTGGTGGGATCGAGTCGCTCGGATCGGGAGAGACCGTAGGAGATCCAGCCGAAGAAGCGGCGCGTGAGCGAGTGGCGGAGCAGGAGCTCCACGCCGCGGCTCCGGCCACGCCCGATGCTGGCGTAGGGTGGGTCGCTACTATTGGGGTCGGTAGAGGCTGGTGACAGCGTCGCCAACTGCGAGAACCCCTTGTAGTAGGCCGTGACTTGAAGGCTGAGCGCCTGGGTGAAGAGCTTCTCGAACCCCACCGAATAGTGCTGGGATCGCTCGGGCGAGAGGTCTGGATTGCCGAACACGGGAGAGAGCGCACCGCCCCGCAGGTCCGGGGGCTGGTGGTAGAGGCCGGCCGCGCCCTTCAGGGTGAAGGTGGGAGTGACCGAATAGAAGGCGGCCAGCCGCGGGTCGACCCAGCCGGTGTCGAGTAGGAAGTTGTAATCGGCGCGGAGACCGGGAACCAGCTTGAGCGGCTTCACCGGCGTCCAGACCGCTTCGGCGAAGAGGGCCGGCTCGGTCTGCCAGACGGTGGACTGGTCCAATACAAGCGTCCGCGAGGCGAAAGGGTCGGGAATCTGATCCAGCCGGGGGATCCGGGGTGCCTGCACCGAGACGCGGTAGGGTTGCACCTGGAGGTCCACGCCGGTGGCGAGCTGTAGCCGCTGTCTGGGAAAATCCAGGTGGAAGGCCTGGCGCAGCTGCCCCACCCAGCCATCGGCCTTGCCCTGGATGTCCGAGCCCAGGCCGAACTGGAATGCGTCGAAGCCAATCGCGTTCTGGGACTGGAAACGGGCGCGAGGTGAAAGCTGCTTCACCCACTCGGCGGAGAGGCGGTTGTAGGTGATCAGTGTGCGGAGGGTGGCGCGTCCCTCGGCGTCGAAGGTGGGATTGGCCACCGCCAGCCCCAGCTCGTCGCGCGAGCCGAAGAAGCTTAAGGTCAATCGGTCGCGCGTGCCCGGCGGCCGATACTCGGCCCGCACCTGATAGTCGTAGTACCGCGGGGCCAGGGTGAAGCTGAGCTTGGAGTCGTCCACCGCAAGCGGAAGAAGGAGATCGATGTAGCTCCGTCGCGCGCTGGCGGAGGCGCTCCAGCCCTTCCCGATCGGCCCTTCGACCAGGAACGAGGCGTCGATCAGGTTGACGTCGGCGTAGCCGTGAAAGCCCTGGGATGAAGGTGAGCGGGTGCGGGCGCGAACCAGGCCACCGGTGGAGCGGCCATATTCGGCGCTGAAGTTTCCCGGTTGGAAGGAGATTTCCTCCACCAAGTTGGAGTTGAAGGTCGCGTAGAGCCCGCCAAAGTGGAACAGCTGCGGGATGGTGATGTCGTCGACATAGGCCCGCGTGTCGTAGGCCTCGCCGCCGCGAACCACCAGCTGCCCCAGGGAAAACGGCGCGCGGGCGACGCCGGGAAGGTTCTGAACAACGCGCAACGCGTCGCCCTGGGTGCCCGGCACTAGGCGGATCTCCTCCTGCTGCAGCGATACCTCCGACACCTCTTTTCGTTCGCGGCGGGTGCGGACGATGGTCTCGAACGAGCCGTAGACCTCGCGGCGCACGAAGTAGGTAACCTGGGTCAGCTTCCCCTCGCTGAACCGCTCCTCCACCTCGTATCGGGCGTAGTCGGAGGCGGCGACCACCACCTTCCAGCCTCCCAAGGGAACGCCTGCCACCTCGAATTTGCCCCCCTCACCCGAGTGGGCTTCGAGCGGAGGCCCCTCCGGTACAATCACCGCGATCGAGGCACCCACCAGGGGCCGGCGCGTGCCGCGTTCCAGGAGCGTCCCCGCGAAGTTGACCGCCGCCTTCTGGCCAGTCAGGAACTGATAGGCGTACTGGATGCGCACCGTCGCCGGCTTGCCGTCGACCTCTGCCGGTGAAAACTCGAACTGCCTGACCGCTTCGAGGGCTGCTTCATCGAAGCCGTGGCCGGCGCTCTCCACTACCCGTGCCTGGGAGACCTTCCCCTCGGCGGAGAGATCCAGCTCCAGCAGCACCTTGCCGGTTAGGCCGGCGTTGCGCGCTTCCGGCGGATAGGTCGCCTCCCCCTGACGGGTGAGGGCGGGCGGTTTAGTGAGGGTCCCCTCCGCGGCAGCCTGCTCCGGCGCAGCGAACGACAGGACGGCGGCGAGGGCGAGCCCAGAAATAAAGCGCAGCGGGGGCAGAGAGGGGGCTCGGGTCCGCACGGGTCGGACCTCGACTAGCTCAACCCTTTGGCTCCGTCGAGTTCAGATCAGGGTGGCAGGAGGTTCACTTCGAGCGGGGTCCGCTTCGAATCCGGCCGAGCCCAAGTTGCCGGGGGCGCGGCGAGGAGACGCCGTCAGTCCAGGAGGAAGCGATAGGCGTACTGAATCTCTGTAGCTACGGCCGCGCCATCCTTGGTGGCGGGACGAAAGCGGTAGCGCTTCAGGGCGTCGCGGGCGGCTTCGTTCAGGCCGTGGCCGGGCCCGGAGACGATCTGGACGTGGGTGACGTTGCCGGCCGAGTCGATGCTCAGGGCGAGCACCACCTTGCCCTCGATCCCCTGGCGCTTTGCCCCCGGGGGATAGGAGATTTTGATCTCCGACAAGACCTGGGGCGGCGAA
>JBGTHI010000476.1:0-1506 GCA_041746295.1 Myxococcaceae bacterium | reverse complement strand
GGGAGCAGCTGGAAGCCGAGTTTTCCTTTGCGACAAGAAATGCGATCCGCCGTCGAGCCTCCCTCCTTGGGCTACGGAAGCCCCGCCTACCGAACGCAAGCACCAAGCACAACTCTAGTAGTCCGTCAGGTTTAAGATGATGGGTATTGGGTTATCCCAGAAGTACGACAATGGTCGGCCTGCGGAGGAGACCTCGATGCCCAAGACCCATCACGTGACGCTCACCCAAGAACAGCGCGAGCAGCTGCTTGCATTGATTACTACCGGCACAGCGGCCGCCTACGTGCTCACGCACGCCCGTATCTTACTCAAGGCCGATGAAGGCGAGGACGGACCGGCATGGACGGACGAAGCCATTGCCGAGGCCCTGGAAACGAGCATCCCCACCATCGAGCGCCTGCGGGCGCGCTTTGCCAAGGCGGGGCTGGACGTCGCCCTGCGAAGACGCCCCGCCTCCCGACCCCGCCCTCGCAAGCTGGACGGCTCGGGGGAAGCCCATCTGATCGCGATCTCCTGCAGCGAGCCCCCCGCCGGCCAGGAGCACTGGTCGCTGCGGTTGCTGGCCGGTCGCCTCGTCGAATTGCAGCACGTGGACACGATCTCCCACGAGACGGTGCGTCGCACCCTTAAAAAAACGAACTTAAGCCTTGGCTGAAGGAGCAATGGTGCATTCCTCCCCGCGCCAACGGCGAGTTCGTCGCCGCGATGGAGGACGTGCTGGAGGTGTATCATCGTCCTTACGATCCCGCTCGTCCGCAAGTTTGCATGGACGAGGCGAGCAAGCAACTGCTGGGCGAGACCCGAGAGCCGCTGCCGCTTGCGCCGGGGCACCCTCGGCGTGAGGACTATGAATACGAGCGCCACGGGACGCGCAACCTGTTCATGTTCTTCGAGCCGCTGGGCGGGTGGCGCCACGTCAAGGTGACCGAGCAGCGGACGCGGGTCGATTGGGCCGAGGCGATCCGCGATCTGGTGGACCTCCACTACCCCAACGCAGAAACGATCGTGCTGGTGATGGATAATCTGAACACCCACACGCTGGGATCGCTGTATGACGCGTTTCCACCGGAGGAAGCACGGCGGATTGCGCGGCGGTTGGAGATCCACTACACGCCCAAGCATGGCAGTTGGCTCAACATGGCGGAGATCGAGTTGTCGGTGCTGAGCCGGCAATGCCTGCGCCAACGTCTCCCCAACGGCGACCGGCTGATGGAGGAAACAAGCGCCTGGGAAGAGCGCCGGAACGAAGCGAGCGCGCGGATGGAGTGGCGTTTTACGACCCAGGACGCCCGGATCAAGCTCAAACATCTTTACCCATCATTACCCGAGTGACAGACTACTAGAAGGGCGGTTGCCGGAGGTCTATCGCGTCGAGATCAACTCGCTTCTCGTCCCGTTCGGCAAGCATGTTAGCACGGGAACACGACCGCACTGCTCGACGTGTGTGGTGCGTCCATGGTGCGCGCGCGTGGGGGTGACGGAGTCGCGGTAGGGGGTGGCGGAGAG
>JBGTHI010000475.1:0-3167 GCA_041746295.1 Myxococcaceae bacterium | reverse complement strand
TCGGGCAGCGCACCGTCGACTATCGCCCCAACTACGACGGCACACTCTCCGAACCTGTCGTCTTGCCAGCTCGGTTGCCGCAGCTGTTGATGAATGGCACCACCGGGATCGCGGTTGGTATGGCCACCAACATCCCACCGCATAATCTGAGCGAGCTGTGCGAGGCCCTGGTGGAGCTGATCGCCCATCCCTCGCTGGAGACCAAGGATCTGGTGAAGTACGTCAAGGGGCCGGACTTTCCGACCGGCGCCCAGATTCTCAACTCCAAGCGTGAGCTGCGCGAGATCTACGAGACGGGGCAGGGCTCGGTTCGGGTCCGGGGCGAGTGGAAGCTCGAGGAGCTGCCTCGCGGCGGCCGGCAGATCGTAGTCACCTCGGTCCCCTACACTGTGAACAAGGCGACTCTGGTGGCGCGGATGGGCGATCTGGTCCGAGAGCGGAAGCTTACGCAGCTTGTCGACGTCAGGGACGAGTCGACCAAAGACGTGCGGGTGGTGCTGGAGATCAAAAAGGAGGCCTCACCGGAGATGGTGATGGCCTATCTCTTTAAGCACACGCCGCTGCAGACCAACTTCAACGTCAACATGACCTGCCTGGTCCCCACCGACAATCCCGAGGTGGGCGCGCCGCAGCGGCTCGATCTCAAGTCGATGTTGCGCCACTTCCTCGACTTCCGGTTCGAGGTGGTGACCCGCCGTTTCCAGTACGAGTTGGGAGAGATTCAGAAGCGGCTGCACATCCTGGAGGGCTTCGAGAAGGTCTACGACGCACTCGACGAGATGATCCGAATCATCCGCAAGTCGGAAGGCAAGGAGGACGCGGCCAAGAAGCTGATCGCGCGCTTCGAGATCGACTCGCTGCAGGCCGACGCCATTCTAGAATTGCGGCTCTACAAGTTGGCGCGCCTGGAGATCCTGGTTGTCGAGAAGGAGCTCAAGGAGAAGAGAGCCGAGGCGAAGCGGCTGCAAGAGCTGCTCAAGGATCCCAAGAAGCGGTGGGGCGTGGTGCGCGACGAGACCCGGGAGCTGGCCGAGGAGTACGGCGACAAGCGGCGTACCCGCATCGGAGGAGCGATCGAAGAGGTGGAGTACAGCGAGGAGGCCTTCATCTCCGACGAGGACACCCACGTGGTGATCTCGCGCGACGGTTGGCTGAAGCGGGTGCGGGAGGTGAAGGACCCCTCCACCACCCGCCTGCGTGAGGGAGACGAGGTGATGGCAGTGGTGGCGGGGTCGCTCCGGGCCAACATCGTCTTCTTCTCCAACTTTGGCACCGCCTACGTCACCCGTTTCAATGACATTCCGGCCTCGACCGGTTACGGCGACCCGGTTCAGAAGCTGTTCAAATTCGATGACGGAGAGCGGGTGGTGGCGGCCTTTTCCCTGGACCCGCGTCTGCCACAGCCGGAAAAGCTGCTGGCGGTGAGCAGCAAGGGATTTGGGCTGCGCTTCCCGATTGCCGCGCACACGGAGCTCTCTACCCGCTCGGGCCGCCGCTATGCGCGTTCGGGAGGACAGGCCGCGGGGGACGAGATCATCGGTGTGTCGGCAATGGGCGACAAGGACCTCCTGGCGGTGGTCACCCGCAACACCTGCGCCCTGGTCTGCAAGGCCGCCGAGGTGAACGAGCTCTCCGGTCCGGGTAAGGGTGTCCAGGTGATCAAGGTGGCCCCGGACGATCGGGTGATGGCCTTCTTGGTGGGTGCCAAGAAGGACGCCTTGATGGATCTTGAGACGGAGAAGGGGCGAACGCTCACGCTCTCACCGGGCAAGTACGGGGTGAGTGGGCGCGGCGGCAAGGGACGGGAGATGTCGAAGAAGGACCGCATTAAGTCGGTCTCGATGCCGATTCAGTGGATCCCTCTCCCTGACAAGCTGAATTGACGAAGTGAGGTCGGAAGATCAGATGGCGAACAAAGCGAGCTCGGGCCAAGCCCGGAAGTCCAAGTATACCGGCCAGGACATCCAGGTTCTCGAGGGACTGGAGCCGGTCCGGAAAAGGCCGGCGATGTACATCGGCGGCACCGACGCCACCGGTTACCATCATCTGCTCTGGGAGATCGTCGACAACTCGGTCGACGAGGTGATCAACGGCTTTGCCACCAAGGTGGAGGTGACGCTGCACAAGGATGGGCGGACGGTCACGGTGGGCGACAACGGGCGCGGCATCCCGGTCGACATCATGCCCAAGTACAAGAAGCCGGCGGTGGAGATCATTCTCACCACGCTCCACGCGGGCGGGAAGTTCGAGCAGGGAAACTACCTGCACTCCGGAGGGCTGCATGGCGTCGGCTCCTCGGTGGTGAACGCGCTTGCCGAGAAGCTGACGGTGGAGATCAAGCGCGAGGGGAAGCGGTTCCAGCAGAGCTTCGCGCGCGGGAAGGCGACCTCCACCCTCAAGACGCTGGGCCCGGCCCGCGGCAGCGGGACGATGGTCACCTTCGAGCCTGATCAGGAGATCTTCGGCGCGAAGCATAGGTTCGATGCGGCGGTGGTGCGCGAGCGGCTGGAAGCGCGCAGCTATCTGCACAAGGGCATGGAGGTGGTCTTCCGCGATGAGACCGCGTCGCCTGCTACCGAGGAGTCTTTCAAGCACGATGGCGGCATCGCCGAGTACCTGGCGAAGGTCGCGATGGAGCGTGGCAAGCCGATCGTTCCCGAAGGGTCCACCGCCTTCTACAAGTCGCAGGACAGCGGTGTCCGGGTGGAGGTCGCGTTGGTCTGGACCGAGGCCACCGACGAGCAGATCCGCTCGTATGTCAACGGCATCCCCACTCCGAACGGCGGTACCCACGAGGCGGGGCTCAAGTCGGGTGTGGTGAAGGCGGTCCGCAACTATATTGAAACCCACGGCTTGACGCCCAAGGGCGTTAGCCTCACCGCCGAGGACATCCGCGAAGGGATGCTGGCGATCCTCTCCACCTACGTGGTGGAGCCGCAGTTCCAGGGGCAGACCAAGGGGCGCCTGAACAACGCCGAGGTGGCAGGGCAGATCGACGGTGTGGTGCGTCCGGCGTTGGAAAAGTGGCTGAACGACAATCCCAGCCTCACCGAGGGGGTGGTCGCCCGGATGATCCTGGCGGCACGGGCGCGCGAGGCGTCGCGGGCGGCGTCGCAGGCGGTGAGCCGCAAGACGGCCGTCTCCCACCGGCTCAATCTGCCGGGCAA
>JBGTHI010000474.1:0-11591 GCA_041746295.1 Myxococcaceae bacterium | reverse complement strand
CGGAGCGGGGGCGGCTGGTGCAGACTTTTCAGGAAGGCCAAGCGGACGTCTTTCTTATCTCTCTCAAGGCGGGAGGCACTGGCCTCAACCTAACCGCGGCCACCTACGTCATTCACCTTGACCCCTGGTGGAATCCGGCGGTGGAGGATCAGGCCTCCGATCGGGCACACCGGATGGGACAGACCCAGCCGGTGACGGTCTACCGGCTGGTGGCGCAGGGAACCATCGAGGAACAGATTCTGGCGCTGCACGAAGAGAAGCGGGCTTTGATTTCAAAGGTATTGGAGGGGTCAGGGGCCGCGGCGCGCCTCAGCTCCGAGGAGCTGCTCTCGCTGCTCAAGGGGAATGCATAGATCGCCCACTGTCGCAGTGCTCACATCAACTGGTCCAGGTCCGCGCGGTCTTGACTTTGTTAAAGCTGAATTGAAGGCCAACCGAGCGCTCGGGAAGTTGGACGGCATGACTTCGCTCCAGCCGAACACCTCGCTCTTTTATCTGCGCCTACGTTCGCAAGGAGGCGATCGTTTCCTCGCAGATCGAGGGAACGCAGTCGTCCTTCTCCGATCTCCTCCTTTACGAGAGCGACCAGGCGCCGGGCGTCCCACTCGAGGATGTGCGCGAGGTATCGGACTACGTGGCTGCGCTGGGCCACGGGATCGAGCGGCTCCGGGATGAGCTCCCACTCTCGCTTCGTCTACTGCGGGAGATCCACGGCGTGCTCCTTCGCAGTGCCCATGGAAGGAACAAGACACCGGGCGAGTTCCGCCGCAGCCAGGTATGGATCGGTGGCTCACGTCCAGGGAACGCGCGGTTCGTCCCGCCGCCGACGGACCGCGTGGCGGAGTGCACGGGTGTGCTCGAGAAGTTTCTGCACCTCACCTCATTGACGCGTGAAGTGTCGTCGCGATCATGATATCGTTCAAGCATATGGGGTCGGTGAGCGATGTCCTTGCTGCGCTCAAGGGGAATGAGACCATTCGGGATCACCGCGTGGATGCGGTGTGGCTCTTTGGCTCACACGTCTCTGGTGCCGCTGGGCCCAAGTCGGACGTTGATCTGGCGGTGCTTTGTGAGCCTCCGCTTAAGCTCACCGACCGGACGTTTCTCATGGACAGGATCGCCAGAGCTGTTGGCAGCGACGTTGACATCGTCGATCTGAAGACCGCCCATCCTGCCCTTGCTTGGGAAGTGGTCACGACGGGGCGGATTCTCTTTGAGCGTGATCCGGAGACCGTCGAGCGTTTCGTGCGCCTCGCAAGATACGCTGCGGAGGACAGCGAGCAGCGGGATCGGATGGTTCTCTTGGCGACCGTGCCTTCGATCGGTGGTCACCGATGACGGTCCGCCCCGCGGTGCTCCTCGCGCGGTTGGCTCACCTGGCGCAGGTCCTTGAGCAGATGGAGAGGCTCAAGGCGATGCGCCCAGAAGAACGCGATCGGGATCCGCTGATCCTGCTCGCCGCCGAGCGTGCCATCCATGTGGCCGCGGAGGCGATCTTCGACGTCGGTCATCATCTCCTGGCCGGCCGAGGCCGACGAATCCCCGCCTCCTATCGAGAAGTTGTTCCGGCGCTGGTCGACGAGGGGGTGCTTGTCCCTGATTTGGGCCAACGCCTCGAGGGGATGGCGGGATTGCGGAATATCCTGGTGCATGACTATCTGGAGGTAGAACCCAACCGGATTTGGGACAGCATCGAGCGTCACTTGGGAGACTTGGTCGAGGTCCACCGCGCGTTGTGCCAGATCCCGGAGCTTCGGTAGGGCGGTACAGAAAAATCTACTCCGCCGACGTAGCAGCACAAGCAATGCCTCCGAATCGAGCTTCGCCGCGGCGCCTGTGCCTTCGGGCACCCCCGAAATCAGCGCGCGCTTCTCCTCGTGCAGTGCCAGAATCTGCTCCTCGATTGTCCCTTGCGCCACCAGACGGTAGATCGTGACCGGCCGAGTCTGCCCCATCCGGCGCGCCCGGTCGGAGGCAAGCCCGGCGCTGGCTTCCGGATCCCTGGACAGTTCGATGGGCCCCGCATACCGTTCGCGGAACTGCTCCCAACTTCCTCTCCTGCCCGTGCGCGCAGAGCTCATGAGCGGCGACATGCGCGCGCTCTATCTCGCCTGGCGCGGTGGCGTTCAAGGAGGCGAATTCGAGAACGAGGACGAAGAGCCTCCTTGTCCGCCGGGGCTCGGCAAGCTGAGCCCCGCGCTCGAGGCTTTCGCCGCTTTCCGAGGGACTCGCCCGCGTCGGACGCTTCTTCGAGCTGGAGGCCACCTGGAGAGACAGACCTCCCGAGGACAGAAAGCGCCTTCGCGACGCCCACCTGCGCCCGCATGTCGACGCCTTCTTCGCCTGGGCTTTGGCCGAGTACGAAACCGTCAAAAACCAGCGGGGCCTCCTGCGCTCCGCCCTGGGCTACCTCTCCCGCCAGAAGGACGCCCTCCGCCGCTTCTTCGACGACGGTCGGCTGGAACTCGAGAACAATCGCTCCGAGAGGGCGTTGAGAAGTATCGCCGTCGGTCGCAAGGCCTGGGTCTTCGTCGGCAGCGATGACCACGCAGTCAGCACTGGCCACCTCTTCACCCTCATCGCCACCGCCCGCCTGCACCACCTCCACCCCCAGGCTTACCTCCGGGACCTCATCCGCGTCCTTCCTCACTGGCCCCGCGACCGCTTTCTCGAACTCGCTCCCAAGTCCTGGACCGCTACCCGTGCCCGCCTCCTCCCCGCCGAGCTCGAGGCGGAGGTCGGTCACCTCACCGTACCCTCGCCGCTCACCGCAGCGGCGAAACAAGAGACGGCGGCGAGCTGACAGGGTTCCGGTCACGCCCTCATATTGCGGATATCGCCAACACGTCGGAAGACGTGCTTCGTACAGCGGATACGAGAGGGGTCGAGGCGCTCGCCCTTCATCAGCCGCCGGTGAGTCTCATTCAGCAGGCGTGCTGAGGGGGGCAGGCCGTCCTTCCGGTGGAGCTGCTTGCGGCCGTAGATCAGCGCGCCGAGGTAGTGGCACACTTCCCGGACCTCGATCTCGTTCTGCGGCTCAGACTGCGCCCCAGCTTCATAGTTGAGCAGGTCGACGAGGGTCGCCTGCGTCCCCTCGATCTGGGACGAGATCACCGCCTCCTTGCGGACGAAGGCATAGATGAACCACTCGACCGACGGAACCACCTCGCCAGCCAGCTCGAGCCTCGAAAGCGCGTACTTGGCGGCGCCCAGGAGCTCGCGGAGGCGTCCGTCGATCTCGAGTGGGGGCCGGCGGGCGGGAGAGGGTAGGGAATGAAGGCCACGACCTCCTCCGAGCCCACCGTCTTCCGCCCGTATCTGCCCAGTCCCTCCCCCTCCGTGCCTTGTTCGCGTTTCATGCGAGCCGGCGAGAGGGTCGAAAGACCGCATACCCTTGGCCAAACTCATGCCGCACGCTCTCGTAGATCGCGGCGATCCCCTCGCGTTTCGGCGGAGGACTTGTCTTGAGTATGTCGTTCGACGCCAAGAGCACGCCGAGGGTTTCTACCGATACCGGCACCGAGGGGACAGGCCAGCGAAATCGGTCGAGCCGATCCCTCTCCACCCAGCCGACGGTGTGTACGGATCGCGCGACCGAGAACGTCGGAAAGAGCGGAAGGGCCTCGAACCCCAAGCGCACCGCACCGACGACGCACGTCGTCTTGTCCTTAGTAGGCGCCTGCGCGCGCAGCGCGTGGAGTCGTTCACTGCCGGGATCCCAGCCGGCGCCCCACTCCTCCACCCCGTAGGTCCAGGGGCCGAGTAGTGCTTCACGCCACGCCTCTTGTTTCTGTTTTTGCGTGCTCGCGTGGATCCTTCGCATCGTGTCGATGAAGCTCTGTTGCCCAGAAGCCATGTAAAACGGCGATGGCTTCACTAGGTGCTTGGTTTGATCCTCCGCTCCGTCGGCGGCGAGGGCAACGAGGAACGAGGCGATTGAGAGACCTTCCGCACCGTCCGACAGCGTCGCGCGGAGCAGCTCGCGAAACTTCGGAGGAGATACGCGCACATCGTCCTCGCCGAAGAGCTCGAGCACTTTAGGGACCTCCTTTGACGACCACTCGGCGAGGAAGGTCAAAAGCTCGTCGACCGATGCGAACCGAGCGTCTATCATTGCGATCCAATCGTCCTGTTCACTAAACGAAAGTCTGGCCGTTCGATCTCCTGTCGAAATAAGCCGGAGCAGTCCGAACGCTGCGAGCGCTCCAAGCGGGTGACTGCCGATGAGTGCGGTGAGTTCAATGCGACTCATGCCCGTCTCTCCTTGCTTCTCTCGTACTCGTCGATCTCTTGCTCGGAGCGGCGATGGTCCGCGAGCCGCAATATGGACTCCAAGTAGGCCAGCATCCACGGTCCGTATTTTCGGTTCTGATCGGCGAAGAGATCTGCCCACCCCGCAGCCAACCCGTGTAGGGCGGCGCGTCCGCGGTACGTCAAGGTTTCGTCCCCATGTGGGACCTCGAACGCGATCCCTGCGTCCTCGGCATACGGCTGAAGGGCGCGTCCATAGCCGTGGTGTGATCCGACGAGATAGCGAACAAGCGCTCGGTGCTCTCCGGCAGGTTGCAGAAGCTCGGGATGTTGGTCGAGTACCGCGACCGAATAAGCTTCGTGCCGCTCGCCACGAGCGACGGTGTCGTCGTAGTGGTCACTCTTCGCGAGGAGTTCACCATCGGACGCGCCAAGCCGGCGCTGAAAGCGGGGGTCGGCCTTACCTAAGTCGTGGAACACGCCCGCGAGCGCGAGCGCGGTGACGAGCGCGTCGTCGAGACCCACGCCCTTCGCGTAGCGCTCCGCGAGCTTGCCAACGCTATCCAAGTGAGCGGTGAGCGGCACGCGGACAGTTCGCTGGAGCGATGGACCTTCGACGAGATCGTCCGAACGCGCGCGGCCTTCGCGCAGCACGACGCCGAACCTCGAGCCATTGCCGCCGAGCCACTCGGCGCGTCGATGCTCTCGGAGTGCCTCTCGCGTTGATCGGACATCGGTGGGCAGCATCTCCGCATACGCGTCGAGCCATACCTCAAACGCGACGCGTGCCTCCGCGACCGTAGCATCTGGATCCGACAAGAGCGCGACGAGCTCGCCTGTGCCTACGTCGTCCGTCGTCGCGAGCCAAGCTCGTGCCAATTCTAGAGTCCATACGAGCACCAACTCTCGCTCTCGCTTCGCCGGACTCGTCCTCTCGGGGTGATCGCTGTGTTGGGCGCTTGGTTTGCCGCGTGTTGCTGCCATTCGAGCCGCGAGCGCGAGGTCTCGTACCCGTTCCGTCTCATTGGGATTGAATCCATACGAATCCGCGCCACCGCGGCTACATGGGACGACGACGAGCGAGCCTGGAGGCACCCGGCGAGCAGGGAAGAGATTGACCTCTTTTCCCTGGACGACGAGCACCTGCGCATCTGGCCGATCATTCGGCTTTCCGGAGAAAGGAGTCGGGTCGCCCTCCATGTCCCCGCTGTCGACGACTTTCTTACCTCCGCCTACCCAAGTGCTCACCCATTGTCGAAAGGTGGAGTAGGGCAGGCTCATGGCTTCGGTGCTGAGTGGCGGAAGCACCTTGAAGATGGCACGGGCACGCTCGACGTCGATCTCTCCGGTGTCATCGACCAGGCCATCGCGCCAAACGACGGAGATGTCAGGCACCTGCGTCGCGAAGCCGTGAAGAAACTCCGCAACGTCGGGTGCTACCGCCGGTTCCGGCGATGTCTGTACGAGGAGGCAAAGGAGTGACGGAGACAGCTCCGGTGTCTCGGGGGCAGCAGGGATCGTCTCGGGGCTCATTCTTGGCGCCGCGGCAATCCCGAGATCAACGACGCCATCTTTCGTGTGTCGTTCGAGCATCGTCCAGGTCGAGAGGGTTGTGCCTCCGTAGATCGGATCCTCCGTTGCATCACCTCGTACCAAGACGACACCGCCTCGCGCCCCGCTGCGTGTGCCGAGGCGATTTAGACGGCCGACGCGCTGCTTGAGCGCTGGATAGCTCGCGGCCTCTGTATAGAGTGCATGGAAGTCGAAGTCTGCCCCCACCTCGATGGTCTGGGTGGCGACGATCACAATGGGGCGATCGCCTTCGCGCGGCCCTACCTTAGATTTGAGTTTTGGAGCGAGGTTTGTGAGGTGAGCGTCGCGATCTAGTGGGCGCACGCGGCCAATGAGAAGCTCTACGTCGGCTCGCTTTTTGAGCGCTTTCTTGAGCATCTCGAACAACGCTCGAGCCGTCGCTACGCGATTGACGATGACGCCGATGCGAGGCGATTCTTCCTCGGACAACGACGGTGCCGCGAGCTCCTGTTGGATGAGCTTGGCGAGCCTTTCTGGAAGCTCGTCACGATTTTCGACTTCTGAAAGGCGCAGGGGCTTAGAGGCCTCAAGCCGACGCCGGAGGACCGGGTGGGAACGATCTTCGTCGCTCAACGAGAAAAGCCGAGTCCGGGCAGGGCTCTCCTGCCTCGAAGGCGTGGCGGACAGCTGCACCCACCGGAGGGGGCGAGGGCCAGAGAGACGAGCTTCGCTTCGATGCTGCTCGCGGACGATCCCGAGCAGCGTCTTTCGGAAAGGCTCGGAGATGTGCGCTTCGTCTAAAAGGAGCAACGTATCCAGGCCGAACAGGCCTGCATGAAGTGAGCGCATGCGGGCTCGGACGCCATAGCCGCGAAAGAGGAGGCGCGAGCCGATCTGGTCGACGGTTGAGAGGACAATTGACACCGAAAGCGGGTCACGCGCTAGATTGTTTTCCCGCGCGACGCCGCCGCGGAGGGTGAAGACGCCGAGTCCATCGCTCCCATTTGCCGCAAGCAGCTCTCGTGCCTCGGCGAGAACTCCGTCGGACGCCTCGGCGATCGTACGGGCTATCTTCGTTGCGCGCTCAGCGGCTTCGTCGACGATGATCCTGCGGTCCACGACGAACGCAATACGCCGGGCAGCGAGCGCAGGCTCTCCGCGGCTCGCCGCGACGAGCCAATGAAAGAGCGCTATGTCGATGCACGCGGTCTTCCCGCTCCCGGTCGGAAGGTCCAAGACATCGGGCCAAGTATGCGTCGCCGCGAGTGTCTCGGCGAGGGACGCTTGCCAAGGGAACGGCGGATGACAGTGAAGGGCCTCGAAGAAGGAGGTGAAGTTTCGTGCGTTCACTCTTGTCCTCCCTGAGGATGAAGCAGGCCAAAGCCCATATGTCGGGCTGCGCCGACGACCAGGGGCCCCGCGACGGGAACCGAGAATTCGATTGCGGCGTGTAGAAGCACCCGACCCGCGAGCACCTTGATGTTCCCGCGCTGGAACGAGCGGGAGTGGGGGGCCCCCCAGAGCCGCGACACGGGGTGAACGCTCACCGAGACAGGCTTGGGTAAGCCCAGCTCCTCGATGTGTCGAATGATGACGGCCTCAGCGGTGAGCCCCTTCGCGGGCTTGGGGTGAAGCCCCAGTGCAATGGGCGTCACGGTCGCCCAAGTCTTCGATGGCCTAGAATAGCGTGATGCCTCGAGCGAGTAGAGAAGATGCCTTCTTCGCAACACTCCGGTCATAGTCCGAATCTCTCGGATCTGGACCTCGCCGCGGCTCCCGAAGACCAGCCGCTCGATGCGCGACAGGGCGCTCTCAAGGAGCTGATGTGAGGCAAGCTCCAAACCCCGAGGTAAGAGCACCCCCAGCCCTTTCACTGTCCCGTCCGCATATCTATCCGGCTTGTTCGAGACGTTCGCGAGAGGCACGAACGCGAGATGTGGAAGCGTCGCTGGTCTGCCGTCGGGCCTGTGCCCCGAGAGCGATTCCGGTGTCGCACTATCATCTGGCAGCTTCGAAAGCAGGGCGGCACGAAGCCGCGACGTGAGCCATGCGGTTTCGGTGAGGCCGAAGCGAGCACTTTCCTCGGTGAACGCTAGAACGCGCAAAGGGCCGTGAGGCCCTTGTGGGAGCGAACGCGCGACCGCCCAGCCGTACCGAACCTCCCTTCCGATCGGTGGCTGCACGAAGGTATTCGTCGTGCGCGCCGAGTACACGGCATTCAAACGATCGAGGCGACCTGGTCCAGGGACTCGGAGCAGCCACACTCCACGGTCAGAGGGTGCAATCGTCGAAGGCGGTGCTGTATCCCGACAGATAACTCGCACGACTGAGCTCGAGTGGCCGAGATAAAGGACACGCACCGCAAGATTGTTCAGCGCGCTCGAATGCTGGGGGCCGGGAGTGCTGTTCGGCCATGTGAACACCACCCGCGGATCGGCCGGAATGACCGCTGGGAAGAAACGCTCTTGGCGCGTGCGCTGCTCGAGCAACGACGTCAACCGCACCTTCTTCGAATTCACGACCTCGTCGTTGACGGCGACGAAGTGCCTCGTGACGGTCCGCATGCTCACGTCGTCACCGATGCTGGCGCAAATCTCTGGGGACGCCTCGCGCTCCAGCCAGCGCAGGGCGGCATCTGCGCTCGAGTGTGCGTCGGGATCGCTGATGTCGCTCAACGCATCGACGAACGCGGAGAAGAGGCGGGTGGGGTGCGGCGGCCACTCAGCGCGATCACGCTGGATGGTGTCGGTCGCGACAGCGCGCCCGAGCAGATACTCGACCTCGATGGCGAGCATGGCCTACTCCGCTCCCGCCTCGCGGCTCAAAGCCATCAGCTTCGCCAGCTTCGGCTGCGGCTTCATCTGGATCGGCTTGGGCTCCCAGGGCAAGCCGAGCTTCTGTGCGTGCTTGACTGCTTCTTGATAGAGTTCGATCGCCTTTGTGGTGCCAAGCTCATACTTCTCGGCGGTTCCGTCCTGTCCGAGCACCTCGAAAGGGGCGATCCCGTCGGCGACCAAATCGCACCGAGAGCGAAGCGCGTATCCGCGATCGCGCGAAGAGGTGAGCGCGACCAGGCCGAGCGTCGCAATCACGGCGCGGGCGGCATCGTCGACCTTCGGATCGAGCGCGGCCTTGCCTTTCTTGTCGCCGGTCGGGAACCGGAGGCGACGAAGCCCAGCGAGTGAAATTACACTCGTCTGAAGCGCATAGTCGCAGGTGATGCCGCCCTTCTTGGAGTGACGGACATCGCCGACGTTCTCGTACTCGACCGAGACAAGGATGTTGCCGTGGTTGACTTCGGATGGTCGCGTGCCCTTCGCGCGATCTTCTTTCTTAGAGCGATCAGCGAGCCCCTTCGGTCTCCAATCCTTGCTCTTGTCGACCTCGATCTCCACATAGCGGCTGATCGCCAAGGGGTCCTGGCGGACACCTCCGCGCGTCTCGCCGCGCTCGATATCCACGCCGATGATCTCCGTCACGATGGCGCGCGGAAACTTGTTACCGAGACCTCCAGATGCCCCGGTCGAATCCCATGCGCCAAAGAGCAAAGCGCTGGGCGCATGCGTGAAGAGCGCCGTTGCGTTCTTGGTGTTCGCGCGGGAGAGTTCTGCCGACAGAGGGTGCTTGGGAAACGCCGTCCCGTCGAGTTCGGAGTCACGAAAGATGGCATCGAACACGCGATGCGGAGCGGTGAGCGTCGTGACCTCGCCTACCTCGGGAAACTCTGAGAAGTCAGTCACGAAGTGGGGCACCTCGAGCGCGCCGCGCGCAATGAGTTCGGCAATGCCTTCTTCATGTCGGTTCGCGGCGGAGGCTACCCCATCGAGGAGTACGCAGGGCACCGAAGCACCGCCGATACGACGTGACTCGAAGACATAGACGCCGCCTTCGAAGGTCGGCGGGAATAGCTTGCCGCCATCGCCACCGGCAGCCTTGAGACGTTGTGCCAGTCGAATCGCCGCATACGGCCCAGAAATCAGCTTCAGCACGTCCATCTGAACATCTCCTTGGCAAAGGATTGGGATCGGGCAATTAAAAGATCAAGATAACCTAGTCAAGAAAGAGTTCTCCCGATTTCCGCTTTGCGAGTCGGACTATGCTCGCTGGTGCTGGATCTGGGGTTGCATATTTTCCGCCGGCTTGCCGGCGGCCTAGTTGAAGGTTGACCAGGTCTTGTGAGCTTTGCGCGAACAGATCCAGCTCTTTTCCTCTTACATCCGCGACCGTAGTGACTGCCACTGTTTGCTCGTTGATCGGAATGCACACAACCGCGCGGAGCCGGCCGGTATCTTGGCTATGAGCCGTGCTGGCCGATCCGCGAAGGTGGAGAGCCTTGGCATGAGCGACTACCCTTGCTTCCGCACCTTCTTCCATGAGCTGTGGGGGTTTCTGTCTCCGGAGATCAAGACGCATTGAGTGCCCGGCCGGAGCTGGTGTGTGCGTGCCGTCAGGCGCTCCGTGCTCAAGGTGAGTTTTCTCAGGTCGGTCAGAGCGACTTTCACTCCCCGTCCAAGAGCTTCTTGAGTACTTCAATTCGTGTTAGTGGACTTAGAGATCAAGGCTGATGCCTCTCCCACAGCTCATCGCCGGAGGCGAATCCGCAACGCTCGAGTTCAAGCGCTCGACGGGTGAGGTGCGCGAAGCGATGCAGACGCTCTGCGCGTTCGCGAACGGCAAGGGCGGCCGTGTCGTGATCGGAGTCAAGCCGAACGGCAAGCTCGTAGGTCAGCAGGTCAGTGAGCAGACCTTCCACGACATCGCGGCGGCACGTGAGCGTTTCGAACCGCCGATCGAGTTCGAGGTTGAGAGGGTTAAAGTTGCCCCGGGGCTCAGTGCGATCGTTCTCACGGTTTCCGGCGCAAGGGACTCGGTGCCGTTCACGTATGACGGCCGCGCGTTTGAACGCGTCGACAATACCACTCGGAAAATGTCGCAGGAGCGTTACGAAGCACTGCTGCTCGAGCGTGCGCACAGCCGGCGTCGCTGGGAGAACCAGAAGGCCGACGAACTCACGCTGAAAGACATCGACCGCGACGAGGTCTTCCGCATCGTCGGCATCATCCAGTCGATGGGACGCTTGGCGGGACCGGCTGGAAAGAGCCTCTCCGATGTACTCGATCGCCTGGGACTCAGGAAGGGCGGCTCGCTTCTACGTGCCGCCGTGGTGCTCTTCGGCAAGACGTTTCTTCCTGACTACCCGCAGTGCGAGCTGCGAATGGCGCGCTTCCGAGGCCTCGACAAGGCCGAGTTCCTCGACCAGCGCCAACTTCGCGGTCCAGCGTTCAAGCTCCTCGAAGAGGCCGAGATCTTCTGCCAGCGCCACTTTCCGCTGCCCGGGAAGATCGTCCCCGGCCAGATGCGACGGGTCGAGACGCCGCTCATCCCTCTCGATGCGATGCGCGAGATCCTCGTCAACGCACTGATCCACCGTGATTACTCAATCGCTGGCGGCGCGGTGTCGCTTGCCATCTTCGACGGCCGCGTGGAGGTCTGGAGCGCGGGCAGGTTTCCGAATGGCATCACGCCGGAGTCGCTCACGCGAGGGCATCTCTCGGTGCAGCGCAATCCGATCATCGCCGACGTATTCCATCGCGCCGGCTTGATCGAGAAGTGGGGGCGGGGTACCAACCGCGTCGCCGAGATGTGCATGGTTGCCGGCATTGCCCCGCCCGATTTCGAGGAGATCACCGGCGCGGCGGTGGTGACCTTTCGAGTGGCGGTCTCCCAAGTCACCCCCCAAGTCACCCCCCAAGTCACCCCCCAAGTCACCCCCCAAGTCACCCCCCAAGTCACCCCCCAAGTCACCC
>JBGTHI010000473.1:0-7173 GCA_041746295.1 Myxococcaceae bacterium | reverse complement strand
CGGCCGCGACCGTGGTCGCAGCGCCATTCGAAATCTGCACGCGGGCGAGCTGCGAGAAGCCGAGCCCCGTGCCGGTCGCGGCCAGCAGCGACTGGCCATCGGAAAAGAACGAAGGCGTGGTGTAGGAGGGAGAGCCATCGGTGATCTGCTGCAGTCCCGTCCCGTCCACATTGACGATGCCCAGGTACTGGGCCCCGCCTCGCTCAAAGCTGAAAGCCACCTTGCTGCCGTCGGGAGCAAAGACCGGATGGGAGAGCGTGCCCCGATTGCCGCTGGCGGGCACCAGGGTGGTGGGCGCTCCACCCCCTTCGGTGGCGACGATTCTCAGCTCGGAGCTGCTTCCGGTTCCGAACGCGTAGACCACCTTTTCGGCGTTCCGGGAGATCGACGGATGGCGCGCGTTCCCATCGTTAGTGAGCCGCCCCAGAGTGGAAAAGTCGGTCTGATCGGCCAGGTAGACGTCTCTGTCATCGGCCCGGATAAAGACCAGCCCTCGAGCGAACTGGGCCAGCGGTCCCCCGCCCCCGCTACCCCCTCCACCGGGGCCGCCCAGGGAGAGGCTTTCGCAGCCGGTCAGGGTGAGAAGGGCAAGGCCGACAGCGAAAAGGGGGCGCAGGTGCATTGCTTGGGTCCTCGGGGTGTCAGGGCACAGAGCGCCGCAATCTGCCCGAAAATTCAAACAGGCGCGACGCTAAGGGCAAAAGCGCGCCTCATGAGCCTGCCTGAAGAGCCCCCTGCGGTGAATTCAAATGCGCCCGCTACCGCTTCAGCTTGGCGTATTCGTTCCGGCACAGATTGCAGAGCGTCAGGTTCTTGCGGTCCACTTCGGCGGGACTCTGCGGGACAAACAGGATGCAGCGTGGGTCCTCGCAGATCGAAAGTCCCAGCAGATGCGCCACTTGATGCAGGGACTCGATCTGGAGGCGGCGCTTCAAGCCTCCCGCCTGCGCGCCGCCGAGGCGAGCCACCGAGACGATCGCAACCTTCTGCTGACGATCAGCGTCGCCGAAGACGAACGGCGCGTCCGGCATGAACAGATCCGCGTCGGTGACTCCCAACGCGAAATCCTGGGTAGGCTCAAGGACCTGGGCCACCCGCTTCAAGATCGCGTTGCAGTGATACTGGTTCCGCTCCTTGTTGAAGGCGTAGGTCGGGGTGGGGAGCTGCGCCTTGCTGGAGGTGGCGGCCACACTCAGGATCTGGAGCAACGGTTCGCTGATCTCGCGCAGGCTGCCCGCGGGCGGATTGCCAACCGACACCACCTGGAGCCTGCTCGGCATCTTCGGAAGACCCCCATAAAAGCTCGAGGGCTCAGGATAGAGGGGGAATACACCCCGAGCAAAAGAGGTGGAGGTGGGACTGGGGCGCAAGGATTCGAACCTTGATAATCAGAGCCAAAGTCTGATGTCCTGCCGTTAGACGACGCCCCAAGGTGCCGGCCAGAAAGCCGGCGCGACTCTAAATGTCGAGGTTCTGCACGTCGAGCGCGTTCTTCTCGATGAACTCGCGCCGGGGTTCGACCGCCTCACCCATTAGCAGGCTGAAGATCTCGTCGGCCACCACGCCGTCATCGACCCTTACCTGGAGGAGCGTCCGGGTCGTCGGATCCATCGTGGTCTCCCAGAGCTGGGTCGCGGTCATCTCGCCCAGGCCCTTGTAGCGCTGGATGTTGACCCCCTTGCTTGCATCCTTCTGGATGGCTGCGAGGACCTCCTGGACGCTCAGGGCCTTCACCTCGCCGTCCTCCAGCTTCACGGTGTAGGGAGCAGGACCGAGCTCCGAGAAGACCCGGCGGAGCGCCAGCAACTCGGCGTACTCTGGGCTGGAGAGGAAGGTGTGATCGAAAATGGTGTCGCGCGGCGTGCCCGAGACCTCGGTGCGGAAGACCAGCCGCTTGGTGTGATGCTCTGGATCGTCCTCCTGAGAGATCTTGAGCTGAGCCATTGTGTCCGGCGCGCGCAGCCTGAGGTAACGCTCCGCCGCCTCCACCTCTCGATTAAGCGCCGCCTCGTCCGCCAGGGTTGCCGCCTCGATCGCGGTGCCCTGGACCAACGCGTCGATCACGCGCGGGTCTCGGCGCGAGGAGAGCTTCTCCAGTCGGTGTTGGTAGGCGAGCACGCTCTCGGCGAACTTTTTCAGCTCCACTCCGGAGAGCTCGCCCTTGGAGGTCACCACCCGGGAGCGGTCCGCCGCGATGCTGAAGAGGTACTCATTTAGTGCCACCTCATTCTTGAGATAGCGGTCCTTCTTGCTTCGGGTCACTTTGTAGAGCGGCGGCTGGGCGATGTAGAGGTAGCCGTTGGCGATCAGCTCCGGCATCTGACGGAAGAAAAAGGTGAGCAACAGGGTCCGGATGTGACTGCCGTCGACATCGGCGTCGGTCATCAGGATGATCCGGTGGTAGCGCGCCTTGGCCGGATCGTAGTCCTCGCGGCCGATGCCGGTTCCCAGCGCGGTGATCAAGGTCACGATCTCGCCGCTGGTCAGCATCTTCTCGAAGCGGGCCTTCTCTACGTTCAGCACTTTGCCGCGCAGCGGAAGGATCGCCTGATTCCGGCGATCGCGCCCCTGCTTGGCGGATCCGCCGGCGGAATTTCCTTCCACCAGATACAGCTCCGACTCAGCCGGATCCCGCGACTGGCAATCGGCCAACTTGCCGGGCAATGAGGCGCCGTCCAGCGCCCCCTTGCGCCGGACCGTCTCGCGCGCTTTCCGCGCCGCGATGCGTGCGCGGGTGGCGTCGCCGATCTTGGCCGCGATCTTTCGAGCGGCTGCGGGATTCTCCTCGAGGTAGCTGGCGAGCTCCTCGTTCACCATCTGCTCGACCAGTCCTTTGAGCTCGGAGTTGCCCAGCTTGGTCTTGGTCTGACCCTCGAACTGCGGATTGGCGAGCTTAACCGAGATGACTGCCGCCAACCCCTCGCGCGCATCCTCTCCGGTGGGCGCCTCTTTCAGATCCTTCCAGAGCTGATTCTTGTCGGCGTAACTGTTGATGGTCCGAGTGAGCGCGCTCTTGAAGCCGGAGAGGTGTGAGCCCCCCTGGTGGGTGTTGATGTTGTTGGCGAAGGTGAAAATCCGCTCGTCGTAGCCATCGTTCCACTGCATGGCCATCTCGAGCTGCACCGCCTCCTTTTCCGCCCTGAAGAAGACCGGCTTGTCGTGGAGAGGCGCCTTGGAGCGGTTCAGGAACTCCACGAAAGAGACGATTCCTCCATCGAACTTGAAGTCGTGCGACTTGGTCGTGCGCTCGTCGGTGATGATGATTCGAAGCCCGCCGTTGAGGAACGCCAGCTCGCGCAGGCGCTGGGAGAGGAGATCGAAGTTGAACTCCGTCACCTCGAACAGCGTGGTGTCCGGCTTGAACGACACATGGGTTCCGTGGGTTTCGGTGACGCCGATCTCCGAAACTTGTTGTTGGGGAACGCCCTTGGCGTACCGTTGCTCGTAGACCTTGCCGTTGCGGTGGATCTCCAGCCGCAGCCATTCGGAGACGGCGTTGACGCAGGAGACACCCACGCCGTGGAGACCGCCCGAGACCTTGTAGGCCGAGTTCTCGAACTTGCCGCCTGCGTGTAGCTTGGTCATCACCACGTCGACAGTATCCATCCCCTTCACCGACGGATGGGGCCCCACCGGAATGCCGCGGCCGTTGTCCTTGACGGTGATCGAATTGTCGACGTGGATCACCACGTCGATGTCGGTGCAGACACCCGCCAGCGCTTCATCCACCGAGTTGTCGACCACTTCGTAGACCAGGTGATGCAGGCCGTAGGAGGCCGTGTCGCCGATGTACATGCCGGGCCGTTTGCGAACCGCTTCCAGCCCTTCGAGCACGGTGATTGAGGCGGCTTCGTACTGGGGAACAGGGGGGGCTTTGGCGTCGGGAACGACGGTCTTATCCATAAAGGCCCCAATTTCTAGCACGCGGAGTCGGGTGGGTAAAGCTCGGACAGCACGTCTAAGGGGTCGGAGTCACTTCGGAAATGGACGAAATCACGACGGCTCTGCGCCGGCTTTGTCGGGGTGTTCGACCGCATGCTCCAGCACCCATTTATCGCCGTCGCGCGCGACGATCGCGGCGCCACCCAGAAGACGCTCTCGCAGGCTCGCCTGGCTGGGTTGAAGCAGGGCCTCCCGTCGGCGCCCTTGCCCCCAGGAGGGCCGCCAACAGCCGACCAAGCGCGGTGTCTCGCCCCGATTGCAGGGATCGGAATCTACGCCGTAGCCGTTGTCCAGCCAGCCCACGAATCGCGCGCCCCAGGCGAGATAGGCCGTCACCGCCGCCAGATTGCCCGGCCAGACGCACCAGCGCACTTCGGGGAAGCCCTGCTCGGTGGCCCAACCGGTCACTCGATCAAAGAGTGCCCACCCCACGCCCCGCGCCCTCACACCTTCCGCTACAGCGATGTGCGTCAAGTTGGCATGGCCCGCACCCCTCAGAGTCACCGCTGCCCCGATCGGCTGCTCATTCTCGGTCGCGAGCAGCACCAGCTGACCGGAGCGGCTGTAGTCGAACAGCAGGCCGACGCGAACCGCGGAAACCGGCGTCGGAACTCCGAATGCTTCATCGAGAATGGATCGGACCTTTTCGAACTGCGCCTGCGCGCTGGCTTCCGTGATTCGCAGTGCGGGTTTCGATCCCAAAGGCTACTCCCCCTTCGCCAACCTACCCGGCCGGGCGGCACTTCGTCGAAAATCAGGCACTTCAACGGAGGAATGAAAGCCTATTGGAAGAAAGCCGGTAAGGGGAATGCTGCCAGTAACCGGTTCGAACTGGTGGAACGCTTCAGCCAGTCCATGACTGTCCCGTTCGCAGATCCCTTTCCCCCGCAACATGAGGCTGGAAATCGTAGATAAGCCAGATCCATGGCTGCGGTCCTCCCACCTCCCGGACGCTCCGGACCTTCGCCTGCGTCAGGCCAGCCCCCGACCCCGGAGCACCCGTCGCCAACGTACCGAGCTCCAGTACACGATCGCCCGCTGTCTGGTCGAGCACCCTTTGGATTCAGCCCGCGCTGTTCTTTCAATGGGGACAATAAGAGAAGGAGGGTCGACGGTCTCGGCAGCCCGGGGCCAGTCAACCCGAGTAGTGAGGGGCAGGACAAACTGCAAAGAGCCGAATCGGAAGGAGCTCTGGGAGAGGTCCTCTGGAACGGGGAGACTCCGGAAGTCACCGGCCCAGGAGCATCGGCTGAGGACGACGTGCCGGCCGCGTCGGCGCCGGCCGAAGCGAAGGATGCGGAAGCGGCCCCTTCCTCGGGAGCGGGCGAGATGCTGGCGCACGGGGTCCACGCCGTCGAGGCAGCCGGCACTGGGCTGATACACGTCGTCTACGATGTCGCAGAGGGCGTGATGCGCCCTGAGCTGCACGAGAAGGCGGACGGATACGAGATCCCGGCGACCGACAAGCTGCCGCCGGGGGTTAAAGGCCATCTCGACGGCTTCCTTCTCGGCTTATGGGAGACCGTCCAGCACAACGTTGCCGGAATGGGCAAGCTGCGCCGTCCCTTCGGCGGATGGGTGCGGGTTCCTTGGCCGACCCTGGCGTTTGCCTCGACCACCGGCCTGCTGGTCGGGGGCGCAACGGCGATGGCTTATACCGGTTGGCCGGCCTCAACGGGGCTCTTGGGCCCATTGGAGGCCATGACCGTGGCCAGCCTTGCCACAACGACGGGAATCAGCGCGGCCCTGCTTTGGAAGGATTGGGAGACGGTCAAGACGACTTTCCGTCGCTACGGCCCGGAGCACACGTACCTATACACCTTGGCGGTGGTGGGGCCCTGGAGCATCTGTCTCGCCGGTTTCAAGATAGGCCATGAGATGGCGCCAGATTCCGCGCTGGTAGAAGCGCCCGAACCGCTCCCGCTCGCCGAAAGCTTCGAATTCGGCAGAGCCATGTTTCCCTATGCGTTCGACATCCCGCTCCTGCTGGCCGGGCTGATCGGCTACCTGCTGGCAGTCAAGCGCGCAGACGCGAAGCAAAGGGAAGAGCACCCGCAGCCCATCGGCACGCGCTCGGACCAAAGAAACCAGTCCTCGCAGCCCACCAGCGCTCTAGCGGCCCATGCGTCCATGCTCCTGCAGCTGCAGGAGCCCTGGGAGAAGATTTTCTGGGATGGATGCGGAGGTGTGTTCCGACCCGAGCGCCAGGCCTCGCTCGAAGGGCGTCGGGCGATCGCCCGGCGGTCTCGTCGCCCCCGCGCGCCAAAGGGAAAATCGGTGAAGGTCCGCGCCTCCCAACGCCACTAGCCCGCACGTCCCAGTGGCGCCCCTCGCCTCGCTGGGGCAAACACTATCGGCATGACTCTCCCGATGCAGCTGTTTGACGAGCTCACCGCCCGCGGCCTGGTGCAGGACGCAACCCATCCCGAGGCGCTCTCGGTACTTCTGGCGCAGCCGGGCGTGGTCTTCTACTGCGGCTTCGATCCCTCCGGCCCCTCGCTCCATGCGGGACATCTCCTGCCGCTCGCGATGATGGAGAGGCTTCGCCGCGCGGGCCACCGGCCGCTGGCGTTGATGGGCGGCGCCACCGGAATGATCGGCGATCCCACCGGCAAGTCGGAGGAGCGAAAGATCCTCGATATCGACGCGCTCTGGGGAAATATCGATCTGCTCCGCGCGCAGCTCGAGCGGCTCTTGCCCGGCGTGCAAGTGGTCAACAATGTCGACTGGACCCGGATGGGATATCTAGAATTCCTCCGCACGATCGGCAAGCACATCACGGTCAACTACATGCTGGCCAAGGAGAGCGTTCGGGCACGGCTGGAGGATCGCGAGCAGGGGATCAGCTACACCGAATTCTCGTACATGCTGCTCCAAGCGTTCGACTTCGCGCACCTGGCGCGGGCGCTGGGCTGCCGGCTGCAGATCGCCGGCTCCGATCAGTGGGGAAACATTACGTGTGGCATCGAGCTTCATCGCAAGATGGGCGGCCCCGCTTCGGAGGCCGAGCTGTTCGGCCTGGTCTGTCCCCTGCTCAAGACCGCCTCCGGCGCCAAGTTCGGCAAGACCGAGACCGGCACCAGCCTCTGGCTGGACCCGGCAAAGACGTCACCCTACCGGTTCTTCCAGTACTGGCTGAACGTCGAAGACGCGGACGCGGAGCGGTACTTGAAGATGTTCACCTTCCTGCCGCTCGAGGAGCTCGCCCGGCTCGTCGCCGAGCACGACACC
>JBGTHI010000472.1:0-2576 GCA_041746295.1 Myxococcaceae bacterium | reverse complement strand
GCGAACCCCTGGCAGGGTTCCTCTCGATTCAGGTCAATTGACCGCGAAGCAATGAAGCGATTCGCCCTGGCAGGCGGGTCGCTTTTTTGCGTTCTGGGACCGTCGTTCTTCAGCCTACATATCCGTTCGCCCTTCCCGATTCGGCCCCGCCCCCCATGGGCGTGGCGACGGGCCTACTTTAAGCCCGTTAAAGTCGGAGTATAGGGCCGCCGGGCGAAACGCCGCAACTCCTTATCTCTACTGGGAAGGTCGCCGGGAAGCGTCGTAAAGGCGCGAATCCGCTTGCTTTACGGGGATCTGTCCGGAGGTATAGAGTCACACGCATGCGCATGTGTGTGGGGGTATACCTCCATACGATGGCACTTATTTCCGAGTACAACTCTCTACCTCCAGACTCGCTATCGCCCTTCGCATGCGGGTGAAAATTCCTGAAAAACCCGCCAGTTCTCGGAGTCTGGAGTCCGGAGGCGTACAAGCTAAAAACCGCTAAGAGTGTGGGGGTAGAGAGGCACACGAAGGGCGATCTGTGTGGAGGTATACCTCAACACGAATACCCCTAGTGAGTGTGGAGGCATAGTGGTATACCGTACCCAGAAAAAAACTTTCGAGGAGGCGATTTTGATGCGATTTCCGCGTGCCGTTACCATCACCCTGGCCAACCAGAAGGGAGGCTGCGGCAAGACAACGTCCGCGGTCAGCCTCGCTGCGGCCCTGGCCACCGAGGGGCTCTCCGTCTGCGTGGTTGACGCAGACCCCCAGTGCAACGCGACCGATACCTTCGGAATCGACCGCGACAAGATCACCCACGAGGGGCAGTACACCCTGGCCGACGCCTACCTCGGCAAGCGTCCGGCACGGGAGATCGAGTACGAGTTCGAGGAGGAACGTTTCGGCGGCCTCCTGACGGTCGTACCGGGCCACCGGGCCCTGGGCACCGTCCCCCACCGCCTTGACTCCCAGCTCCAGGCGACGATCGCGAACGACGACTACTCTGACCTCGACGCGGACGACATCAAGGGCGAACACCGTCACCGCCTCAAGCAGTCGCTGGAATCCCTCAAGGCCTCCCGCGAGGTAATCATCATCGACACCCCGCCCGACCTCGGGTTCCTGATGACCACGGCGCTCATCGCGTCCGACTACTACATCATCCCCGTCTTCCCCTCGGGCTATGACCTGAAGGGCCTCGAGACCCTCTGGCGGACCGTCGAGAAGGTCCGCGAGCGGTACAATCCCGAGCTTAAGCTCTTGGGCGTCTTGATCGGGAGCTTCGACTCCCGGCCCAAGCTCGACAACGACATCCAGCAGATGCTCACGACGAAGTTCGGCTTGGACGTCGTCTTCGCGACGACCATCCACCGGAGCGTGAAGCACCGCGAGGCGAGCATCTACGGGAAGACGATCTTCGAACACGCCAAGGACCACATCGCCGCGGAGCAATTCCGGACGCTCGCCAACGAGGTCCTCGCTCGGCTCGACCGCATCACGGCCGAGAACGCGAAGGAGACGACCGGCGAAGAGCCCGCACCGCTGATGGAGGCAAACCGTGGCTAAGGAAAACCGAGGTCTCCCGCCCTCCTTTAAGATCGACATCCCCGACAGGCCTGCACCGGTGGACCTGGGCGATTACCTGGACGAGGTCGAGGCGGCACCCGCCCCGCGTCCGACTCCCAAAGCGGTCGCCCCCTCCCCTGCCCCGCAGCCGCAAGTAGCTCGCGCGTCGGAGAACGTCGTCGAGTTCCCGAAGGCCGCAGCTCCGGTCGTCGCCCGGGAGGAAGTCGTCGAGCCGGTGCGCTTGCCCAAGCCGCAAGCGGAGCCCGACTCGCAGGCGCAATCCAAGCGTCGTCGCCGGAGGATCCCGAAGGCGCCGCCCAGGAAGCAGATCAACACCACGCCGGAAACTCAGCGGATGATCGATGAGATCATCGACTTCGTCCAGAGCTATAGCGTGCAGCGAGACGCCAAGGCGTCCGAGATTTTCCACGCCTTGGTGCTCGCCCTCCACGAGTCCACCGAGTTCCTCGACCTGAGCACGGTACCCGCTCGCGGTCGCTGGGGTACTCCGACAGCCCAGGCCTTTCCCATCTCGCTGAAGAGTGCGATCAAGGCGGCGATCGCCCAATCCCACAAGAAGAATCAGCGCTGATTGAGCGTCTGGAGGTGGAGAGGCACACACCTTTGTGTGCCTCCACGCTCGTCTTGAGTGTGACTCTATACCGGCTGACAAATGGCGGGCTGTCTGGCTCTATGCCTCCACACAGACGCCCTGTCTGGAGTGACGAGGCATACTCCCCCCGACCCGTCACGCGGCCTCGGGCGAGCCCATCTCGGATGTCGAAGCAGAGCCGCCCCGATCCGAGACGACGAACCGCTTGAGGTTCTCGCGGATGAGCTGTTCGACGAGTTCGGAACGGTCCACGCCGAGCATCGTCGCGTGGACGCTCAGCCGCTGAGAGGCCTCGACGCTCAGATGGAGAGTCGCCTTAACTTTTGCGGAAAACTGACGGCTTGGCGTCTTAACGGCAGAACGCTTTCGCGTGCGAGTGGAGCTGCCTTCGGAATGTTCTTCGGACATG
>JBGTHI010000471.1:0-1621 GCA_041746295.1 Myxococcaceae bacterium | reverse complement strand
GGTCAGCGCGCCCACCGCCATCATCGCCCACGTCTCGGGCGAATCGAAGATGTGGCCGAAGCCCTTGGCGGTCTTCTTGAGGAAGCTCCCCACCGTGCGCGGATCGTGGACCTTGGCGAGGGCCCGCCCGGCTCCGCCGATGCCGGTGGTCGCCAGCAGCTCCGCGTGAGGCTCGCCCGCCTCCAATGCCTTCAGCCGTGCGATCTCCTCTTGGAAGGCCTCCTTGGGAAACTCCTCACCCGCATCGGAAACGAGCCGCGCGATGTTCTTCCAGGAAAACTTCAGGGTTCTGGCAATGCCGGCCAGCTCCTCCGAGGTCGCCACCCACCGGCCGCGGTTGGGAACCACGCCGGCGATGATCAGCTGGTTGACGAAGCCGGTGAACGACGGCGTCTCCCCCACGCGGGCAACGCTGTCACCGTTCGCTCCGGGAATCGAAACGTAGGTGGAGACGGCGCCCAGGTAGGCATCCTCCGCGCCCGAGCGGTCCCTCGCCTGAGCGCGGTCGGCGAGCAGCTCCATCCGGCCGGCGAGCAGCTCCGCCCGGTCCAGGGTGGTACCAACCGTCTCCTGGAGGCGCACCATCTCCGCGACCACAAAGTCGGCGCCTTCTCCGGCGGCGAGCGGCCGTTCCTCGGCCAGTGCGCTGACCGCCTCGTCGATGCTCTCCAGCTTCTGCTCCAGCTCGGCGATCTTCTTGCGCTGAGGCGCGGTCTCCAGCAACTCGGCGTCAGTGAGCCGGCGCTTGAACTCGGCGAAGGTCGGGACTTTGCCTTTGAAGGCGGAGAGCGGCGTGGCCAGCGCGACGCCCAGCCGCGCCATGCTGTCGAAGCCCCCATGCTGCTTGCGCCAGGCGGCAAGACCCTCGTGCTCGCCCCCGAGCTGGCGCTCCAGCTCACCCCGGCGCACTTGAAGCTCGGTGAACATGGCATAGCGCTTGGCGAACGCCGGATCGGATGAGAGCCGTTTCTCCAGCTCGGCCTGATGGAGCTCAAAGGCCCGCGAGCCGACGGCTTGGGCCTGGACCTGGCGCGCGGTCGATGCACTCACCTCTAATGGGTTCGGGGCAAGAGGCGGCGACCCCTGAAACTCATGGGTCGGGAGCAGCTTTGCGATGGGCTGCGGTTGGGTTGGAGCTGTGGGCGCTCGCTCGGGGATCGTCCCAGCGCCTGGAGGCGTAAATCCGTTATATCTCCCCGTAATCCCTGAAATGACCGCCATGCGCGACCCGAACATTCTCTAATATCGAGAATTATCGTTGAGGATGGTCGCCTGGTTGCTTACCGAGACTTGGTCGTCAGTGACTCATTCCCCGGGCCAAGGCTCGGGGTCTCGAAGCACTTCACAAGGTAGCGAGTGCGGGCGCTCAGCGGTGGTTGTCGTAGATGGACCTTAGAACCCCTAGGTCTGCGGTCTCCGAGGGGAGCGGCACCTCCTCCCGCATCACGCCGATCCGGCCCCAGAGATTGGAGGCGCTCTCCCAGAGCTCCCGATAGGTCACCGGCGCTTCGCCGGTCAGGCCGAAGAAGGCCAGGTTTTCCGCCAATCCGGAGGGCGGATCGCTGGAGACCGCCTCCACCGGATCGCCCAGATAGGGCGCCACCTCTCCCAGCGCCCGCGC
>JBGTHI010000470.1:0-2688 GCA_041746295.1 Myxococcaceae bacterium | reverse complement strand
GGCGGCGCCTGGATCGAGCGGACGGCGCCGTGGGTCGGGCAGGCTTGGTGGTCGCCCGCGGAAGGCGTGGCGTCGTCTCTACCCGGGCTGACTAGGTTTCCCTGCTCGTCGCTCTGCGCGGGGAGCTCGAGCGCCCCCGATCCTGTCCCCTCCGACCCGCCCGCTTCTTCGAAGGCCAGGTGCTCGGGGCAATAACGATGGGCATGCGCCGCGTGCGACGCCGTCGCCAAGGGCGCGGCTACCCAGAGGGAGAGGAAGACTCCCGCCAACAGCGGGTTGTGGAGAAGGCGGTGGCGCATTCGCATGCCCGCGTAAAGGATCGGGACCGGGGCTGTCTAGCAAGGGCTGTCCGCTGTCGTCAACGAAGCGTCGCTCACTGGCCCGCTAGCCCGGGCTAGGGCGGCTCCGAGTCGAGCAGATCCTCGGGCTCGGCTCCCACGTTCTCGATGGCGGTGCGGGTGGTGGGGGCGGCCGGGCTGTGCCCGCCCGTGAAGCGCAGCGGTGTTGCCAACGCTTCGTCGTAGGCAGCCTGTTCGATCGCTCCGACGTGCCACATCTTGTAGAGCAGCTCGTCCACCCTCCGCTCCCAGATGGGAGTCAGGGCGCCACGCTGAAAGTAGACGTAGTAGCGGACCGGCCCGGGGATGATCGTCGCCAGGTAGGCCGCTTCCTTTACCGAGAGCGCCGAAGGAGGTTTGGCGAAGTAATGCCGGGCCGCCTCGCCGATGCCGTTGATGCGCGGACCCCACTCGATCATGTTGAGGTAGATCTCCAGTAGCCGTCGCTTGGGAACCGCCGCCTCCAGCGTCACGGTGACCAACGCCTCCCGGACCTTTCGCGCGAGGGTTCGCTCCCGCGAAAGGAAGAGGTTCTTGGCGAGCTGCTGGGTCAGCGTCGAAGCGCCACGCAACCGCCCCTGTTCCGCGGCCTCCACCAGGCTGTTCTTGATCTCATCGAAGTCGAAGCCGCGATGGGCAAAGAACCCGGCGTCCTCGCTCACCGTGACGGCGGAGAGAAGGTACGGAGGGAGGGTATCCAGCGGCGCGAAGTTCGGGTTGTCCGGCCCGACAAGCACTTCGCGCTCCCGACCGTCCGCATCGACTGGAGCGTAGATGAAAGGACCGTCCAGCGTTCGGCGACCGGCGGTCGCCGGCGCCTGTTTGAGACGGGAGAGATCCAGTCCTCCTTGAACCACCAGCAGGCGCGGGGCGCGGAGCGGCCCCTCGAGCTTGAGCTGCCCGCTCAGCTCTCCTTTGAGCTGGGGAGCCTCACGCGCGGGGCGGAAGGAGGGGGGCAGCGCATCGAGCAGCGCCTGGAACGATACCGGGAGCAACCTGAGGGTGGCGGAGAGTGGAGCCTGTCCGGAGAGCTTGAGGCTCCCGTCCAACTCGGCGCGCGCACCGCCACTATCCAGGGCCAGATCCAACTGCTTGAGCTCGAAACGGGGATCCTTCTCCAGCTCCCAGCGCAAGGTGCCGCGAACGTTTCCTCCCAGCGGCCCGAACGGCTCCGGAGCGAGCTGTCCTCCCTGGAACGAGAACTTCTCCAGCTTGAGCTCGAGCTCCGCGGACCCGCGTTTCAGGTCGCGGCCGGGCATCTGCGCGTCGACTCGCGCGGTCACCGTTCCGCCCGTGGTAGGGTTGGAGAGCGAGGGAAGCAGGCCTTGCAGCAGCTCCTTGGCCTCCAGCCCGTCGATGCGGAGCTCCGCTTTCAGCCCTTCACCGTCCGGGCGCGCGACGAAACGAGCCCGTCCGCCACCGGGGGGAACCACCTCGGCCCGCAGGCTGGGCCTGCCCTTTGGCCGGTCCAGGACCAAGAGCCCCTCGAAAGGGCCGCGAGGGCAGGCCGCCGTGGGTTTCTCGGGCGCTCGAGGGAGCTGGCTACAGCCAAAGGTGAGCGCGTGCGCCGCGATGCGGGGAAGGCTCGGTTGTTCGCTGTTCTCCGACTTCGGAGCGGTGCTCGCCGCCGTCGACGCGCGCTCGCGCAGAGGACGCAGGCTTTCCTGAAGCTCCGCGCGGGAGTTGCCGCCCCGGAGCCGCGCCCCCACCAGCGTCACCTGGGCCGCTTGAGGATGGGTGGTGAGGAGCGATCGGTAGGAGGGGCGGATCTCCACCGAATCGGCATAAAGCCAGGGCTCCGCCTCTCGCGCTCGCGCGATCCAGAGAGGACCCATCCGGACGCGGCCCAAGGGGCTCACCGAGAAGGCTTGGCCCAACTCTGCCGCTGGGGCGATCTTGCGCAGCTGAGCCTGTGCCTCGGACTTGAGCCAGGTGCGGCGAGCGGGGCTGTTGATCCAGATGTAGAAGACGCTCCAACCCAACAGGACGAGGAGGACCGGGACGGTGAGCCGACGAAGCGTGTGCGCCCGCCCGCGAGCGCGCAGAGCACGCGTCGGTGGTCCGAAATCTTCGGGCTCGGGTCGGCTCAATGGGGATCCGTGTGTTCCTTGATCAAAGAAGCACATCCGCCGTCGCTCTTTCAGCAAAGAACGGAGCGGGGAAGCCCGCTAGCCCGGATATTTCACAGCGTGAGCGAAACGAGGTGCAGGATGTCGGAGCCGAGGGGGCAAGCGCAGAGATGACCGAGGAGGCGTGCTGATGCACGCCGCACGAGGAAAGAGCGAGCACGCCGTCCGCAGGCCGACAGACTGTCGCCGCAGTACTCACGCTGTGAAATATCCGGGCTAGG
>JBGTHI010000469.1:0-1889 GCA_041746295.1 Myxococcaceae bacterium | reverse complement strand
GGTCACCGCGGTCCAGGTCGCCGGCCTCTCCTCCGGGGTGGTCGCGATCGCCGCCGGCTCCAATCAGACCTGCGCCCTCACCCTGAAGGGCGGCGTGAAATGCTGGGGTGGCGGGGGCAACGGTCAGCTCGGCGACGGCGCCAATGCCGACCGCTCGATTCCCGCCGATGTGCCGGGGCTGACCGCCGACGTGATGGGCATCGCCGCTCCGGGAGCGGGAACCTCCACCTACGCCATCCTCAAAAGCGGCAAGATGAAGAGCTGGGGCTACAACCTGGACTTCGGCCGGCTGGGCGACGGCACCACCTTGAATCGCTCCACCCCGGTCGATCCGATAGGTCTTGCGAGCGGCGTTACCCGGATCTCCTCGGCCAACGGCCACATCTGCGTGCTGCTGGAGAGCGGCGCCGCCCGCTGCTGGGGGCTGAATGGCTCGCGGCAGCTCGCCGATGCCACCATCGATACCCAACTCTCGCCGGTAGGCTCCAATGGCGCCACCAGCAACGCAACCGATCTCGCCACCGGTCTCACCCACAGCTGCGCCAAGTTCAGATCGACCGGTGATCTCGTCCGCTGCTGGGGCTCCAACGCGGCCGGAGAGCTGGGCAACGGAACCACCGCCGAGCAGACGGGCGTGGTACAGGTCATCGGGCTCTAGCCCGCTCTAGCCCGGATCCAGCTCGCCGTGCCAGTAGGTCACGTCGCGGAGCCACTGGCGCCAGGTGTCGGGCATCCCCTTCTGGAAGGTGAATGTCAGCCGGACCGTCTCGGGCAGCTTGCGCGGTTTGACCGGCCTGGAGAGGAGCGCCATGCGCGCCTGCTCGGGCGTCCGACCTCCTTTGCGCTGATTGCAGGGCACGCAACAGATCACCACGTTCTCCCAGGTGGTGAGTCCACCATGGATGCGGGGGACGACGTGATCGTAGGTCGCCTCGTACCGGGGTATGCGCCTGCTGCAATACTGGCAGCGCCCATTGTCTCGGGCGTAGACGTTCTCACGTGAGAACTTGATCGCCCGCTTGGTGCCGCGTACCGCCCGCAGGAATCGGACAACCGAGGGCATCTTGAGCTCCACCGTGACGGAGCGGACCTGACGATCCTCGTACTCTTCAACCACTTCGGCGCGGCCGGTGAAGATCAGGCTTATCGCTCGCTGCCAGGATACCCGAGCGACCGGCTCGTAGGTGGCACTCAGCACCAGGGTCTCCATGCGGTCCCGGTTCTCCTTCGGACGGCGGGTGGGCTCCAAGCTTCGTTCGCAGACTATGGCACGCCGCCCATCCTCCGCGCGAGACGGCGTCTCGCTGGCCGACCATCTTCGGGATTGATAGCGCTTCTCTTTGAGCGGCGCTCACGCTCTTGCGGCGTGCCTTTCGCCACGCGGCATGGAACCTGCTCGGGGCCGGGCTTCCCGCCGCTGACGGCGGGATCTAGAAGGCAACTCAATCAAGGAGAGGGATTTGTGTGGGTTCCGGGCAAGAGGCTGGCGGTTTTCTCGATTCGTCACGACCGTGGCGGAAGCGTTTGGGTGAGGGCGGGTACCGCCTTCTGCAACAAGGATGGATCGTTCAACGTGGTGCTCGATGTGATGCCGCTCAACGGACGGTTGCACATCAGGGACGTGATGGAGCGCAAGCTGCCGGACCCGGAGCCCCAGCTTGCCACTGCGGTGGCCGGTCCGCTCGCCTGCGCGGAAACGGCGGAAGCGACCGAGAATGAGCCGGCGGCGGCGCCATGAACCGCACCACTGCGGAGCTGCTACTTCTGATGCTGCTGCTCTCCCCTTCCGCGGAAGCCGCGGCGCGCGCTCAGAGCGCCGCGCTCTCCGGGGTGCTCAATTTGAATGGCGCCACCGCCGAGCAGCTGGATCTCCTGCCCGGAGTCGGACC
>JBGTHI010000468.1:0-3477 GCA_041746295.1 Myxococcaceae bacterium | reverse complement strand
CAGGAACACTCGTGAAAAACATCCAGACGTTCATTCTCGAGAACGTCCGTCGCGAACGCCCGCTCGTGTGAGCTCGGCGCCGGGCATCGTCGACTCGCTTGACGAGGCAGTGCGGGCGCTTCGCGCAGGCGATCGCCGGATCCTGTCGCGAATGCTGTCTGCGCTTGAAGACGGCAATGACCTTAGCCAGCGACTGATGGCGGAGGTGCGCTCGCAGTCGGGCTACGCGCGTGCGCCAGTGCTTGCGTTGACGGGGCCGCCGGGCGTAGGAAAGAGCACGCTGGCGACGGTACTTGCCGCGATGGCGATTGATGAGGGCCACACAGTCGCCGTGCTCGCGGTCGACCCCTCGAGTCCAATCACTGGCGGCGCGGTGCTCGGAGACCGCGTTCGTATGGCTGGGCACATGAACGATCAGATCTTCTTTCGCAGCTTCGCCAATCGTGGTGTGGTGGGCGGCCTCGCACGGGTCGTTCCGGCGGCCGTTGAGCTCGTCTCAGCGGCGGGCTACACGCTCGTCTTCATCGAGACCGTTGGCGTCGGCCAATCGGAGATCGAGGTGCGCAAAGAGGCGGATGTGACGGTTGTCGTTGTCGCCCCGCACATGGGCGACGAAATTCAGGCCGCGAAGGCCGGGCTGCTCGAGGTTGCCGACGTCTTGCTTGTCAACAAGTGCGATCTGCCCGATGCCGGACGAACTGTTTCGCAAATGCGGGCAAGCGTCAGCATGCGGCAGACAAGTGAACGGCGGGCCATCGTTCTCAAGGTGGCCGCCTCGACGGGAGAGAACATTGCGCAGGCGTGGTCGTCGCTTTCGCTGCTCTTGAAGGACAACGTGCGCAGCGAAGCCGTAGAGCATGAGCGGGCTCGGCAGGCAGCACTTGATGACGTCGCGCTCGCTGTCGCAGAGCTTGTCCGCTCTGCTGCAGATTCGACATCACTGGAGGTGACGAGCGTTCTTGGCCAACTCATCGATGGTCACCTCGACAGCATGCAAGCGATCGTGCGTATCGAGCAGTTACTTACCCGTGACTCGGCGAGCACATGACCAAGTCGTCGTCACTTACGGGGCAGCGTGTCCTCGTCACAGGAGCGGGTCGAGGCATCGGCGCCGAGATCGCGCTCGCTTTCGCAGATCACGGTGCCACCGTCGTCTGCGCGGCGCGCACACAACACGAAATCGATGTGGTGGCTGAACGATGCGGAGGCGACTCGATCGCCGTCGAGCTCGATGTCAGCTCCGAGGAGTCGGTCGCCAGTGCGCTGTCCGCGGTGCAGGCGCGCCTCGGGGGCGTTGACACCTTGATCAACAACGCGGGGATCGCCGGGTCGTGGAGATTCAGCAAGCTCGATCTCGCGGAGTGGCGGCGAGTGATGGCTGTTGATCTTGACGGGCCGTTTCTCATGACTCGTGCAGCTCTTCCGGGCATGCTCGAGCAAGGCCGAGGGCGAGTCATCACGATCGCGTCGATTCTCGGGCGCATGGGCAAGCCGTACGTCTCGCCGTACGTCGCGGCCAAACACGGTGTCGTGGGGCTTATGCGTGCGCTCGCCGCCGAGTACGCACAGTCCGGCATCACGTTCAACTGCGTGTGTCCGGGGTTCACGGAGAGCCCCATGACCGAAGACGCCGTACGAAGCCTTTCCGCGCGGCTGAATGGCAGTCGGGAGGAAGCGCTGGCCCTCCTGCACACACCGCAGGGACGGCTAGTTCATGCGTCCGAGGTCGCGTCACTGTGCCTGCTCCTCGCCTCCCAAGAGGGTGCGGCGATCAACGGTCAAGCAATCATGGTCGACGGCGGCGAGCTGCAGCGATGAGGCTCGCCGACCGTGCGACACCCGCAGTGCAACGATTCGCGATGACTACGCGAGGAGGTTTGGATCTGTGAATGGCGAGACCCTGCGCATCCTCGATCCCCGAGCATTTCCAAGCGAGCCGGTGGCCGATGCGCCACGCCTTAGCTCACTCGAAGGCGTCACCATCGCCTTGCTCTGGAACAACCGCCCCAAGGGCGACGTGATCCTGCGTGCGGTCGGTGAGGAGCTTCAGTCCAAGTACGGGGCTCAGGTGCTCTTCCGACAGAAGCTCCGCGTGGGAACGGGCGCTCCCGAGGAAGTGATAGCCGGCATTGCGAAGGAGGCGAGTGCCGCAGTGGTTGGCGTCGGTGACTGAGGGTCTTGCACCTCGGGCTGCGTCGTGGACGCGGCGAGTCTTGAACGAGTGGGGGTGCCAAGCGTGGTGATCGGGCTACCGCGGCTCTTGTCGACCGTGGGCAGAGCGACCGCACAGGCGCAGCATCTCGCCACTCCGCGGTTCGTCGAGCTACCCGATCTGCATCACGCGCTCGACTACATCCCCGACGAGAGCGACTTCTGGAAGGAGGCGGTGGCAGACCTGCTTCCAGGAGTCATCGACGGACTGGCAGAGAGGACCACGTGACGATCTCGCCAGACGATGCTGGAGTTGCTGAGGTCACACTCGCAGCGAAGGAGTACGAGGTCCGAAGCTACACGGAAGGGCTCGAGTTCTTCCACCGACGTGGCTGGACCGACGGACATCCTGTCGTCCTGCCGACTCCAGAGCTCGTGACGTCGTGGCTTGCCGTACTCGACGCCGATCCGGCAAGTGTCATCGGGCATAGCGCAGCCCGCAACCGCGTCGTCCGTCTCGAGCACGTCGTTATCAACGCGATCATGGCTGGATGCCTCGTGGAGTACATGCCAGTGGTCGTAGCCGCACTGAGGGCAACGCTTGCTGAGCCCTTCCAGCACAACCACCTAGCGAGCCTCGGTGGGCCGTGGCCCTTCTACATCGTGAGCGGACCGATCGTAGACGAACTCGGTCTGAACGCAGACCAGTACGTCATGGGGCCAGGATCGCGTCCGAACTCAACTATCGGGCGTGCCATAAGCCTTGTGTTCTGGAACTGTCTGGAGCAGCGAAGCGGAGGTGTTCAGCGGGGCGCGTACGGTGCGAGTTGGCGCAGCGAGAGTGTCATTCCCGAGCGCCAAGACGGAGTTTGGAGCCAGCTGAATATCGACCGCGGGTTTGCACCGACGCAGAGCACCGTGACGAGCTTCCCCGCAACCGATTTTGAACAGGTGCTCGTCCACCTGCTTGATTCGCCTGAGCGAATCCTTGCTCCAATGATTGACTCGCTCGCGAATGGGCGCTTCGTCTGGGGGACGTACGTCCTCGTGTTTCCGCCCAACATGGTCTCGGTTTTTGCCGAGGCGGGGTGGACGAAGGCCGACGTCGTCTCGTACGTGCAGGCCAATACACGCCGCTCGATCGCTGGGCTCAAGCGGCGGACGCGCTGGGCAGAACAGCAGGCTTCTCTCTCACCGAAATCGCTGCAATCCTTGGGCAGAACGGTCGGTTGGAATTGCCGCGGGAGGAACTGCGTGCCAAGGCAGACGACCTGGGAAGACAAATGGCTGAGCTGCGCGTTTTACGCGACACGCTTCGGCATGTTG
>JBGTHI010000467.1:0-1966 GCA_041746295.1 Myxococcaceae bacterium | reverse complement strand
CGCTCTCCCGCGCCTTCTCGTCGCCGGCCGTCGACTGCACGTAGCTCTGGTAGAGCCCGTGCTCGCGCAGCCACTGCACCCAGTTGTCCCCGCGAGGCAGCCCCGGTGAATCGGCCGTACGGCTCAACTGATCGCGAGCGGTGACGAGCGCCTCCCGATCGCGAAGGGCCCGCAGCTGCTGATCGTGGTCGACCAGACCGTCGACCTCGCGCGAACGGACCTCCTCCCCGGTTCTCTCCTCGCGCCGTAGCCGTTGCTCGCTATCTCCCTGCGTGCGCTGCATCCGGCCGTCCAGCGCGCGGGCCGTCTCCCGCGCCCGTTCGGCACGGTCGGTGTCCCCCCGCTCGATCTCATCTCCCGTACGGAGCCGTCCCTCGGTGTCCAGCCGGGCGCGTTCCAGCTGGTCCTCCCGGGCTTCCTCTCTCCGGGTCTCGGACGTAGACCGCGCATCCTCCGCGTGGTTCCCCTCCTGCGTCCGCCGGATCCGCTCCCCTTCCTGCCCCTGAGTGCGCTGCAACTGCTCGCGCTGAAGCGGGTTTTGCTGGGACCTGGACCGCACATCCTCCGTACGGTCCGCATCCTGCGTCCGTCGGATGCGATCCCCCTCCTCGCCCTGCGTGCGCTGCGACTGCAGGCGCTGCAGCGGGTCTTCCTGGAATCGCTGGTGCCGGCTGTCCTCCAGGGCAACCGAGTCCCGCAGGCTGTCCGCCTGGTCGACCGCGTCTTCCCGCTCCTGGGTGCCGATCAGGGTCAGCGCATGTGCGACCACCTCCCGGACGCCGTCCTGCTCCCGGAAGCGATCCTCGACCACCATTGCCGCCTGCTCGCCATTGGGGGCGCGGAGGCTGGTGGTCAGGGCCTGAGTTCCGGGGGGCGGAGATACCGGCGGAGAGGGAGCGGAGCGGGAGGCGTTGGGCTGGAGATACTGCTCGGTGAGACCATGCTCTCTCAGCCACTGGGTATAGGCGGCACCCTGGGGCAGACCGCTCGCGTTCCCTATCTCACCCGGACCGGGGGAGGGAGCGGGGCGCACCGGCTGGATATAGTTGCGAGGATCCGCCATTGCCCAAAGCTACGCACGGTGTGATGACTCGGCTGATTCTCGAACCGGGAGAGTTGCCCTCCATCCTCAACCTGATAACGCTCGCACCCGGATGATCACCTTCCACCTGATGGGTGCCGGTCGGGTTCAACCCGAACGGTTGGAGCTGTGCGCGGACCTGGTCCGGCGTTCCGTCTGGATCGACGTCTTCGAGCCGACCCGCGAGGAGGAGGAGGCGCTGGAGGCGGCTCTCCAGATCGACGTTCCAACGCGCGAGGAGATGCAGGAGATCGAGCTGTCACGCCGACTCTATCGGGAGAAGGGCGAGCTCTTCATGACGGTGACGGTACTCAACCGCTCCGACACCAGCCATCCCGAGAGCTCCGCGATCACCTTCATCTTGTTCGAGGACCGGCTGCTCACCATCCGCTACGCCGATCCGGTGCCGTTCCAGATCTTCACCGGCTACCGCGAGTCACACGCCGCCGAGCTCGACTCCGCGGCCAAGGTCTTCGTAGGGTTGGTCGACGCGATCGTCGAGCGGCTCGCCGACATCCTGGAGAACACCAGCGCCGGAATGGACCGCCTCTCGCTGGAGGTGCTCAACGAGCCGCCTCCGGCGCCGAAGCGGCGGGGAATGAAGACCTCTCGGCGCGACTACCAGGAGGTCTTGCGCCGGCTGGGCCGCTACAGCGATCTCGCCTCACGCGCCCGCGAGAGCTTGGTCAGCTTGGGAAGGCTGATCTCCTTTTTCAAGGAGTCGAGCGACGACCGCAAGTCGATGCAAGCCGCCCTGCCCCACCTGGAATCGATGCGCGGAGACCTGGCGTCGCTGAGCGACCATGCCAGCTTCCTGTCCGGAAAGATGTCTTTCCTCCTCGACGCCACACTGGGCCTCATCAACAACGAGCAGAACGCGATCAT
>JBGTHI010000466.1:0-8520 GCA_041746295.1 Myxococcaceae bacterium | reverse complement strand
TTTTGCCTTCTCACCTGACAGCCGCCGACGTAGTTTTCGGTTCACTTGAAAAGCCTCCGGTCTTCAGACGGGTTCTTGGTCGTTCTCGTCGGATTATCGGGGCTTTTCGGGTTTTGATCCCTCCTTCACGCTTGTTTGAGGGCTAGAGGCAAGATGCAATGCGTCAATGGTGGACTCGCCACACGGGCGGGCGGCTGACATGCTCAACGTCTCTCGTCGGAAGAAGCAAACAAAGTCGTCCGCGAGATGGCGCAACTGAATCGCATGGGTCCACCTCCCGGTCCACGAGGAGATCCGCTGCGGCCCACGGCGCGCCGAGCCGACTCCCAATCGGACGGCTGAAGCTCAACTTCCCGAAGAGTGTTCCCAGCTCCGACGTTCGCGTCACTCCGTTCAGCCCGTACCGACGCCCCTCGTGCGAATACTCGACTGGCCGGGGACGGGCTGCGCAGCGGACCAAGAAGAGTGCAATCAGCAAGCGACCCACCTCCAGCATCGCGGTCCAGAGCTTACGCTCCAGCTCGTCGCGCGCGCTCAAACGCCTCCTGGACTTCGCGCCGAACCTTCTCGATACTCGTTTCCACCGGGGCCACCCTCCCAAGGACAATCGTTGCTCGACACCTCGATTATCCTCCGGAAGTGACGGCCCCGGGCTTCCTTTCTTGTTCTATTCCCTCGAAATCCCTGGGGCCCTGAGGGACCCCCGCTATGCCTGTCGAGCGCCTCCGCCCATTGATGCGACGCTTCGGCGAATTGATCGCTGAGCAGGAAGTATTCCAAGGGTTGTTTGCACTTGTATGAGGGGATGCCTCAGAGGAGCGCCAATAGGCTTCGGACAATAATGTGGGCATTTTTTTACGCTGTATTTTGCCCAGTTCAAGGTCCTGAAATCCGGTCGATGCTCAAGCCGAGTTCTCGCAGCTGCTTCAGCTCCTTGTCGTGCGAAACGATCGAAACGCTCGCATTGTCCGGCCGCAGGTACTGGCGGGCGACCCGCTTCAAGTCGTCGAGCGAGACTTGGGTCACCGCATGCCTGAAGTCGGCGCGCGCTTGGGGCGTCCGGCCGATCCATTCATCGCCAAAGGTCCGCCGGGCTTCCCCTTCGGGCGATTGAGGGGCGTCCAGCTGTTGGATCACCGAGAGGATCGCCTCCTCCAAGGCCAGAGGCTCGTGCTCGCTCTCCAGCAACCACTGGATCGACCGATCGAAGTCGGCAAGCGTCTCCTTCAGCCGAGGATCGCGATAGGAGAAGAAGCCGAAGCTCCCGGCCCCTCCGTCGAATGCGGCCTGTCCTCCGTAAGCGCCGCCACGCTCCCGAACCGCGCTGTGCAGAAATCCGCGCGATAGGAACGGTCCAAGGACCGACAGAGCCGGCGCGTCGGGATGCTCCACCCCTACGGCGCGGTAGGCCTTGGCGCAGTGATTGATGGTCGCATTGGTGAGCCACGCTTGATGCAAACGGGTGGACCCTCGCTCTTCCGCCACCATGGGCTCTTCTGTCGTGGCACTCGGGCTCCAGACACCCCGAAGATCTTCCTTGACCGATGGCATCTGATTGGGGTCGGCGATGGCCACCAGGTGTTGGGGAGAGGCTGCGAATGCTGTTCGAATTCTCTCCAGCTTCTCCGTTAACTCAGCCAGCTTCGCGTCGTCGGCGAGCGATTCATCGAGCGCTCTCAGGCTCTGAATCGACCGCAAGCCTGTCCACCGCTCCCGAAAGTCCGCCACCGATCTCGCGCCCGAGGCAGCGGAGGCGAACGCCAGGGCAGAGCCGTTGTTGGTGATCTGCGACTCGCTGGCCGCGCGAAGCTGGGCGACCAGCTCGCGGACGCGCCTGGGCTCATTGAAGCTCGCCTCGTTCAGCACCTCGGACATCAGCTGCGCGAGCTCCTTCCCATGGCGATTGAGCGCCGACCCAGAGAGGACCAGCGAGAGTGAGGCACGCTCGGGATCAGCGAACTCGGGGACGACCCAGAGCGCGGCCCTGAGACCACCGGTCGTGGCCGCCTGCTCGGATTGAAACTGGAGGTAGCCCTTCTTCCCCGTGCCTACTTCGGTCACACAGCGGGCGAAGATGGGGAGGAGATCGAGCAGCTCTGGCTCGAGCCTGGGCACGGGGATGTAGACCGATTGGTAGACCACACCGTTGGTGTTCACCCCGAACTGAGTGAGAGGTCGCCCATTCACCCGGCTCGTCTCTCCCAAGGGGAATAAGGTCTCCGGGGGGATGTCCTGGAGTGTCACTTTGGGAAGAAGGGCCAAGTCGTCGATCGTCTTCTGCCGGTCCTCGAGGGCGCGCGATTGTTCGATTAGCCGCTGTTTACCTTCGGGGGTGAGCTCTCTCTCGATCCGGTCGAGCCGCTCCCGCTCCTTCGCCGCTTTGCGCTCGTTTCCCTCGGGATCGCTACAGGCGACGAGGAGGACGCGGTGGGTGCTCTGCAGGAGCTCGCGCGCCATTTGGCGAACGTAGTTAGGATCTTCGATCTTCCTTGCCAACGCCTCGAGCTTTGGCTCCAGATTCAGAACCTCTCCGGCGGGGCCCCCTGAAACCACCGATCGCAATGAACGAAAGAACAGCTTGAGTCCCTGGTTGGGGCTTCCCCCAATGGCGCGATCAGCCAGCTCAAATACCTGAAGGGCGGCCTTCGCCTCCTCGACCGGCACTCCCTCGTCCGCAATCTTCTGGAGGGCTTCGAGGACCAGCCTTTCGACCTCGACCGCCTTCTCCGGATCCGCGCCGGAGAGCCCGACCAGCAGCATGGCCTGCCGCAGGTGTGAGTAGAACGCGGTCAGCTCGCCGACGGTGCCGAGCCCCGCCGTCTCCAACGCCTTGCGCAGCGGTGCGGCGCTGGAGCCAAGCAGAAGGTTGCTGAAGAACGCCCAATCCAGGGTGCGCTGGAGATCCTGGGTGTCCGAGAGCAGCCATCCGTTGTAGACGTGAGACCTCTTCGCGGCGGGCTCACCGGGATCCGAGGCGAACTTCATCTCCACGGTGCGCGGTGCCTGAAAGGGAGGCTCGAGCGGGATCTCTGCGTCCGGGGTGGGCTTCTTCTCAACGCGGCTGAGAGCGCTCTCCTCGATCAACTTCTGGTGTGCCTCGACTGGGAGGTTTCCGTAGGTGAAGAACGTGGCGTTCGAAGGGTGGTAGTGAGCTCGGTGAAAATCGACCAATTGTTGATGGGTGAGGTTGGGAATGTCGGCGGGATCGCCGCCCGAGTTGAAGCGGTAGGGCCCGGAAGGGCAGAGGGCCGCCAGGATCGCATGCCAGACTTGGCGTTCGGGGGTGCTCAGAGCGCCCTTCATCTCGCTATAGACCACGCCCTTGAGCTCCAGACCCGAGCTGGGATCGTCTGGTCTGGAGAACTCGAGCCGATGCCCCTCTTGAGCCAGGTCGAGCGGATTGAGCTTCGGAAAGAACACCGCATCCAAGTAGACGCGCATCAGGTTCCGGAAGTCTTTGGGGCTCTGGGTCGAGAAGGGGTAGAAGGTCACATCCTCGCCGGTCGTCGCGTTCATGAAAGTCTGCAGTGAACGCCGAGTCATCGCGAAGAAGAGATCGCGAACTGGATACTTTTCACTCCCGCAGAGCACGGTGTGCTCGAGGACGTGTGCGGTGCCAGTGGAGTCCTTCGGGACCGTACGGAAGGCGACCGCGAACGAGTTTTCGGTGTCGGCGGTTTGAATGTGAACGTGCTTCGCGCCGGTCGCCGCGTGGACATACTCGTAGACGGTCGCGTCGAGCGCCGGGAGTCGCTGCGCGCGGACCGGCCTGAAGGTGGCGTGGCAAGGAACCTGATCGAGCGGCAGGGCTGAAGCGGCCACCTCGCCGCTGCCACGCGCTCGATCCACCTGGGCGGCGTGCCTCTCTTCGAACCGGCTGACGAGTTGCGGCGGCGCGGGTCGAGTAGGAGCGACCGTCGACGAAGGTAGAGCCTGCCCAGTCGGCACGGTGTTAGGGATCTTTGCGGCGCTGCGCCGCGACTCGTCTACTCTCACGTGCGGCCCCGACTCCTTGCGTGGGAGAATTATCCTCGGACGAATGGAGGAGTTTCGGGGAACAGCCACATCGTCGATGGCGCATTGCATCTTGCCCCGCACACCCAGAGGCCCCTCTCCCGACGGGTTCGGCACGCCCAGGCTGGACGTGCTGAGGCCCTCGTCGGCTCATTCGGCCGCTCGAGTTCGACGTAGTCCGCCACCTATGCCGCGCGTTTAGCCTTTGCCTGGCGCACCTTGAGCTCCAGGCGCAGGCCCGCGGCGGAGGCCATCTTCACCAGCGACTCCAGGGCGAACAGCTCCATCTTGTCCCGCATCAAGTCAGACACCCGAGGCCCGGTAACTCCCAGAACTTTTGCGGCCTTCGTCTGCGTCCACTTCTTGCGGCGGATAATGTCCTGCAGCGCGGTTATCAGCTCGGACCGAAGGCGGAGGTTCTGCGCCTCCTCCGGCGTCTCTCCAATCGCATCCCATACACTTTCGAATCTCTCACTCTTCATGGCTCAATCTCCTTGATGGCGCGGTAGCGCCGCACCGCCAGCTTCAAATCCATCTGGCTTGTCCATCCTCGTGACGTACATCACCCGGAAAGCGCCGCTCTCGTCGCGCACTCGTATCTCCCGAATCCCAACGCCCACCGAAGACATGGGCTTCCAATTCAGCGGTTCCCCGCCGCGTTGCACCCGCTCCAACTCTCGTCCCGCCGCATATTGAGCGCTGGTTGACCACCCTAGTAGCCTGTCTTTCGAATCGCCCATCCATATGATTGGCTTCACGTTATCTATTTTACAAAAATTTGTATGTCTTTGCAAACAAGGGATTGGGGTTGCGCAGACCCTTCGCCGACGCCGCTGACGGAAGACGATGGCCATCGGGCACGCCGATCGTCGCAGAGCTGAAGGAAGATCCCCCAATTCGCGTGCGGGATTACTTCTGGTCGTCTCGTGATTACGAAGCCATGCTCCGTGAGGCAGGCTTCAGCAGCATCACCGTCCAGGAGCCGATTGCTTCACCGGACGACAGGTCGCGACCGTGGCTCGACGAAACCAGGTTTCCGCCTTTCCTCGTGGTTAGTGCCCAAAAGCCGCTCAAGGAGGCTTCAGGACACACCCAACGCACCGACCATTTCGCCTCTTGAGGGCAGGTGGCGAAGCTCGGCCGGTCGAAGGTCGGGAGAGGGGCTGGAGTCAGACCGATCGCACCCGACGGCCCGCGCCCGTCGGTATCTCCAGGGTACCACCCTTCCCGGCGGAGCGCCGCGGATGAGGTCTCGCGGTGCTGGGCTAAGAGCGCTCTAGCTCTTGACGCGCTCGGGTGCCTGGGGGCGCGTCAGCCGCTCGCGGGTCTTGCGCAGGTACTTCGTATAGGCCTCGAATTGCGCGTAGAAGCGGTGCCGGGGCGTGTCCAGCCGCTTGAGCCCCCCCGACAGATCCGGCGGCGGCCCCTCCAGATGCTCCTTGAACTGGAGATAGGCGGGGCGGTTGTCCCGCCGCGCGCGGATGACCGAGGCGGCGAGCTGCGCCTGCAGGCTGACCAGCGGGTTGAGAGCGCCATCCGTTTCAAAGTGCCCCAAGACAAACAGCTTGCGGTGCTCCCGCACGAACATCTGCGCGAAGAGGTCCGGTGAGCCGTCCGGGAGGCTCGGAATCACCTCAGACAGGCAGGGGATCAGCGGCTTGTAGCCGGTGGCGTAGACGATCAGGTCGACCGCCTCGTCGGTACCGTCCACGAAGCGCACCCTCCCCCCTTCCAGCGCCTCGACGTCCGGCTTGACCACGAGGTTCCCGTGAGAGAGGTGGTGCAGGATCTGCGAGTTGACGATGGGGTGGCTCTCCAACACCCGGTGGTCCGGCTTGGGCAGCCCCAATCGGGTGAGATCTCCTAAGTAGATTCTGAGCAGCACCGCCAACAGCGGCCTCCCCAGCCAGAGCGGCAGCTCCGGGCCGCTTCGGAAGAAGGCGTCGGTCGGCTTGCCGAAGAGGTGCTTGGGCAAAAAGTGGTAGCCGCGGCGCAAGCTGATGATGGCCCGGCTGGCGCGGGTCGCGGCGTCACAGGCGATGTCGCAGCCGGAGTTGCCCCCGCCCACGATCAGGACGCGCTTTCCCTCGAACTGCGCGGCGGAGCGGTAACGGTTCGAGTGCATCAGCTCGCCGGTGAGCTCCCCCGGATAGCTCACCGTGTTCGGGATCCAGGTGTGGCCCACCGCGGAGATGATCCCCCGGTAGCGCGCGGAGGGGCCCTCCTGGAAGTCGACCTCCCACTTGCCATCGCCAGGCCGGACCCGCTCGACGGAGGTCTTAAAGCGGATGCGCTCGTGCAGCCCGAAGTAGTCGGCGAAGGTCCGGGTGTAGTCCAGCACCTGTCGCCGCGTGGGGTAGTCGGGGCAGTCGGTTGGAAACGGGCAGTCGCTGAAGGCGGAGCAGCTCTTGGACGAGATGTAGTGTGCCGATTCGTACATCGGGCTGTTCGGGTTATCGATTGACCAGATGCCGCCCACCTCCCAGTGGCGCTCGACGATCTCGAACGGGATGCCGGCCTCTTTCAGCGCGCGGCCCGCCGCCAAGCCCGAGGGGCCCGCCCCGATGATCAGGAATCGGTCTTGAGTGTCCAATGCGGGCGGTATCTACCGCCGCTGGCCCGCCTGCGTCACCTCAAACCGGCAGCCAGCTGTCGAGCAACCGATCGTAGTAGTCCCGCACACCCGGCTCGTCAAAGTAGGCGTCCAGCCCCTCAAGTTGCTCGGTGATTCGGCAGCGGAGGTCGCGGAGCTGCTCCTCGGGAAGGTGCTGAGTGAGCGCGGCTCGAACCGAAGTGGCGACGATCCAATCGTCGGCGTCTATCTCGGCGAATAGGGTGCGCAGACGCAGGGCGGCCTCCGCCACCCGAGCGGCGGCATACTCCTCCTCCCCGCCGCGCCGTAGGGCTTGGTAGGCAAACGCGATGTTGTTCTGGATGGAGACCAGGAAGTGAGACACCACATTGCGCGCCATGTTGGCGTTCACCGAGTAGTGCTCTTGTGACCGCCACCAGAGCTTCTCCAAGTCCGTCGGGTTGTGGCCTTCGAAGGATTCTCCATCCCGGCTGATCCCAAACGCCCGCTGGGTAAATTTGGAGCTGACGGGCCCAAACAGCGGCGCGCCAAGGCCGGCGATGCCGATCCCGAAGATCTGGCTGATGATAGCGACCATGAACTTGGCCTTTGTCTTCTCCAGCTTTCCCACCAGATAGGAGCTCAGCGCGACCAGCCCAACCATCGTCCCGCCGAGAATGACGAACCCTTCGACCCTGCTCAACGGCCTTTTCGCCCGCCGGACAGCGGGCGGGAACTCGGGCGAAGCCGGAGGGGGGAGTGATGGCGCAACATCCATGTGGCAGCGGCTCCTTAGCAGCAAAGCCGTCCCCGATGTTAAGGGCCCCCATGGACCTGCCGACAGCCGGATTCTGGGGACCGCCCACCTCGACCGTCGACTGGTGCGAGGCCAACTACCGCCTCACGCCCTACCTCGCCGAGCCGTTCAATGCCCTCTCCAGCCTGGCGATGGTGGCGGTGGGCCTGGCCGGCATCCTGCTTCACCGCCGCCTGGCGCTCCGTTTTCTCTGGGCCTTCGGCCTGGTCGCGCTGGTTGGCGCCGGGAGCGTGGCCTTCCACGCCACGCTGCGCTTCGGGCTCCAGATGATGGACGAGCTGCCAATGCTTTACCTGGTGCTGCTGATGGTCTACGTCCTGGTGGAGGATGGCCCCAGGCCTCGTCTTGGCACCTGGTTCCCGGCGGTACTGTTTGGCTGCGCGCTCTTTCTCACCGGCTTGACTGTTCTGAATCGCGGTCGACTCCAGTTCATCCTCTTCCAGCTGGGTTTCGGTAGCCTGGAACTCTACAGCCTGGTGCGGGTCTGGTTGCTGCAGCGCCGCAGCACCAACCCCACGCTCCGGCGGATCTACCGAATCGGCATGGCAAGCTACGCTGGCGCGGTGGTGGCCTGGTTCATCGATCTCAAGGCCTGCCCGTGGCTTCACCCCAATCCCCAGCTCCATGCGGCGTGGCACCTGGGAGTTTCGGTCGGCTTCTACCTGCTACTGATAGTGATCGCGATGCACCGCCTCGAGACACTGGGCGTCCGCGCGTTCCTTCGCTGGCGAGCGGGTTTCGTGCCACAGATCGTCGAACCCACCCCTGCCCTCTTCACGGGATAAGCGCGGTGCAGATCGCCTTGGCGGTGGTGTAGATCAGCTGCTTTCCCCGCACGAGATAGGAGGTCGTCCCCTCCGCCAGGAGGGTCTTGGTTCCGGCGGCAGTGTCGATGGCCCACAGCCGCCCCTCCTGAATGTGCTGATTCCGCACCGCCGTAGGTCGGTCCCGGTAGACCACCCGGTCCTGGGTGCAGGTGGGCTGCTCCGCCGCCGGCGAGGCGACGCTCACGGAGTTGCTGCTCGCGTTGAACAGCACCAGCTCTCCGGGCAGGCTGGAGTCCTGCGGATCCACCATTTTCCGCCGGATCGCGGCGCGGCTGCCCATCTGGCAGTCG
>JBGTHI010000465.1:0-3084 GCA_041746295.1 Myxococcaceae bacterium | reverse complement strand
ACCGACTCGTCGCGGATCTGGATCGCGTGATGACCGTGGAGAAGTCGATCGTGTCCGGATGGGTGAGAACCCCCGGATGCTCGAATGATGCTGAGAGTCGGGTCTTTGCGCAGGCGCTCTCGCGGAAGCGCGAGCGCTTCGCGTTCCCCGATGACTTTGTGAGGTTCGCCAAGAAACTAAAGAGCCGTCTGGAGGACAAGCACGGCAAGGGTACCGATGAAGGACGCGGTCTCAGAGCGCTTCGCGAGATTCGCGTGCAAGCCTCGCCCTCATGGGGTGCATCGCGGGTCGACCTCTTCTTCTGGTTCGTCCGCAATGGCGTTGATGTTCAGTTTGAGGGGAAGAGTTGGGCGAGTCTCTTAGAGCAGTGGATGAAGCTTGTGCCGGAATCGGAGCGGTTCAGTGGAGTCGAGGGTTGGGTCGTAGCGCTGGAGGACATGACCGCCGCCCAATACGTCGACAGCGATCCACTTGACCTGGATCACCTCTCGGGTGACCCTCCGGACGGAACAGAGTGAGGCCTGCCTGCAATCTCATCCAATCCGCTGGCGTTTCATAACTCGAAGGTCGCGGGCTCAAATCCCGCCCCCGCAAATTGCAGAGACGAGGTCCCGCCTATGGGGCATCGAGGAGCCGGATTTCACTGCTGTTGCGAAGCTTCGGCGATCTGAAAATCTCTCCGAGTTTCCCAAGCAGCACCGATGGACGCGTACGTCTGGCGAGCGAGATCGCTCAGCGACTTCCCTTCTCCTTGTTCGAGCGCGGCCCAGAGGTCCGCGCGGTAGCTGGGTCCAATGAGTAGCCTCCAGTAGTAGGCCCGGTGCCTCCTGGCGAGTTCCCGGGGCGTCAGTATGTCCGCCGAGCGGTCGCGGAGAAGCTTCGCGTCGACGCGGAGGGGACCTCCCGCGAAGCGTGGGTCTTCACCGAAGCGTCGGAGTTGAAACTCTGCTCCGGTTGGCAGGAGGAGAAGCGCTGGCCTCGACGAGCCGAATGAGACGGTCACCTACCGTGGTCCCGCCAGCGACAAGAGCTTCAATGGCTGCCAGTTTCCGTCGGAGATCGGCTTCAGTCATGGCTCTTCGAGGAGGGGCTCGAGTGCGGAGGTGAAGTAGTTGGTGCTCCCCACGTGCGTATGGAATGTCTTTGCTGATCGGCCCAGTCGGTCCATGACCGCCTCGTATTCAGCACTGCTGACGTCGCGCAACGATAGGTAAACCTGCGCAGCACGTTGGAGACATTCAAAGACTGGGTTCTCGTCCCTTCCGTCCGGCCGACGTCTCAGGAGTCGATAGAGGCGTTCGAACTCTCGATCCGTTTCCGGTCGACCGCGAGCGACGCATGCCAGGGCTGCCGCATGCTCGATTGTGTAAAAGAAGGGCAGGTACTCTTCCGGCGGCTCCTCCCGCATCATGGGCGGCTGCCGGTTTCCCATGAAGAGGGCGCTCAAAGGTTTTGCGTCGATGAGCAGAGAATGGTTTTCGTCATCCATGACCAGAAAGGGGCCAGAGCTCCGCACAAGTTTTTCGCCCTCTCGAGGAATGCCAAGGGCAAGTGCGTCAGGGTCCAGAGGCAGGCCCGCTGTCTCGAGCTTCTTGATCAGTTCGGAGTCCATGAACCCGCGCCTAACACAGTTTCTGCTCTTCGGATCGCAGCTTGGAGAGCCAACTTCTAGCGCTCGAGTGCAGTTGGGAGGGTGCGCATTTCGCCCATCGTGATCACTGAGATCGCTCGATCGTGATCGCCCAGCGGCTTCCGCGGCGCAGAAGGACGCACGCGATCGCGCAGGAGGGAGAGCGGATCGCCTCCGACCTCTCCAAGAACCTGGCGGCGATGGAGGGGCTGCTCGGGGTGGCCAAGAAGATCAAGGGCCAGACCGACCCGGTGGTCGACGAGTTTTATCGGACTGTGCTGCACTTCAAGCCGCAGCTCGCGCCGAGGCGATCGGAAAGCTCTACTGCCGGCAAGACGAGATCGGCACGCCGTTCTGCATCACGGTGGATTTCGACACACTTGGAGAAGGTAAAGATGCGGCACTGAAGGGCACAGTCACCGTGCGGGACCGCGACTCGATGGGCCAGGAGCGTGTGCCGGTAACGGAGCTGGAGAGCTATCGAACCTGAGATCGATGAGCCACGCGCGCACCGTTCGGGCCAGACCCGGCTTGATTCGGCGAGAGGTTCGATAGTACGTCCCGCAGTATGCCGGTAGCACACCTGATGCGGCCTCGGAAAAGAGTCCGAAGCGCGGTTGAGCGATTGCGGAACGCGCGGAAAGCGGCGCCCCGCCCCATGGCATCGGGACCCGAAGAGCAAAAACAGGAATGGCCCAAGGCGCGGCTGAATCCCCGGCAGCGCGCAAGAGACTTGAAGGCGATGCGCACGCAGGTGCTGGACGTCCTGGTGATCGGCCTGGGCAGCACCGGCTCGTCCGTCGCCTACCATGCGGCGCAACGGGGCCTCACCGTCGGCGCGATCGATAGGGGCGGGATCGCCTGCGGAACATCCAGTGGCTCCAGCGGGATCATCCACGGCGGTCTGCGCTACCTGAAAGAGATGCTGAAAGATCCGCGCGGAGGCCATCTGGCGCTGGTCAAAGAGGGCCGGCGCGAGCTGGGCATCCTCGAGACAATCGCGCCTCACCGGATCTGGCGGACGACGTTCACGCTTCCGGTGGAGCGTCAGGTCGACAGGCCCAAATTCAGGACGGGCGTGGCGGTGTACGACTGGCTCGCGCGCACCAGCCGGGGGCGCGCGCAGCCTCTGGATCCCCACTCCTCACTGAGCAGGCGCGAAGCGCTGGAGGTTGGTCCCGGGCTGAAGCCGGAAGCGTTCGTTCGAGCGCTTCAATACACCGATGGAGGGACCGACGACGCCAGCCTGACAAGGGACTTCGTCCGAAGCGCCGCCCTGAACGGAGCGTTGATCGCGCCCGGCGTGGAGGTCCTCAACCCGATAATGGAGGGGGATCGCGTAGTCGGCGTCCACGTCCGCGACAACGAGAGTGCGACGCTGGAGGAGTTCGATATCCGGGCGAGCGAAGTGATCAACTGCGCTGGGCCCTGGTTGAACGATGTCCTGCAAGCGA
>JBGTHI010000464.1:0-2948 GCA_041746295.1 Myxococcaceae bacterium | reverse complement strand
AGCGGGCCGCCAGCCGCAGAAGCCCAGGGCCGAACTCCGACTGGAGAGCGGCGGTTGCGGCCGGCTGCGCGGGGAGGGCGTCCACGGCGCCGAACTCTAGACCAGCTCTCTGAGGCCGCGGGGACCAACTTCTTCTGGAGCTCCAGCCTCGCGATCAGGCGGCCGCCCAGAGCTCTTCGTGCCTCAGCGCCGGGAGGAGCCAGTCGGCGGGCGCTACATCCGGCACACTCCCCAAGGCCTCCAGCTCGGCCGGGGTCCAGAAAGGAGAGGGAGACCCCAGGGCGAGATTGATTGCCTCCACCGCCGGTGGCGCATGGCTCCCGTCGACGCCGATCAAGACGCCGATATGGGTGGCCAGTCCGGCGGCGGTGATCGCCAGCCCCACCGGGAACGGGACTCCCAGCGGCACCTCCACCGTGGTGGAGCGGGCGATTCCCGCCTCCTCGGCGGCGAACTTCTCCGAGGTGTCTCTGCTCATCGGGGTGGCGAAGACTCCGGGCTGAACGCGCTGGTACCGCCGGTAGTACCGGTGATTGCGGGACTGTCCGAGGACGGGGACGTGACGGCTCAGTTGGCTCATCGCCTCGGAGAAGAAGTCCAATCCGTGCGTGTTGGCGCTGTCCCGCCACCTCGGGGCGGCGATCATGAACAGCTTCGGTTGGCCAGCGCTATTCCGCGAGCCGTGGAGGTCATAGTAGGTGACCCTGTCCTGCGGAATCGGCTTGCTCGCAGGATCGATCTCGCTGTTCGGGCCCAGGAGCAGGTGCTTGATGACCTCGATCGCGTCCGGTCCCACCAGCTGGCGGTTGAAGAAGCGGTTGGGATCGATCACCCCGCGCGCGCGGGGCCTGATGAGCTTACCGTCCGGGATGATCACCCCGGGCGGCGGATCGACCATGCGCCGAATTTTGAAGCTCCCGTAGTCGGCCCCGTACGCCTCGACGATCACCTTTCGGCGGAGCCGAGGAGGCAGCCGGCGGAGCCATTCGAACAGGGGGATCGCGACCTCCGAGAAGTCCTCGTACCGATGGACGCGGCTCGTGATGATCACCGTGTGGGCGCCGGGCTCCACCTGAGGGTCGCAGAAGCGGATCCCGACCAGCTCGAGCGCGACGTTAGGGGCCGACGCGTTGAGCAGGGAGATGGCGGGATCGCTCTGCGCCAACCGTTCGAGCTCCGCGTGGAACGCTCTCAGGCGCTCCCTTGGACCGAGCGGTGGCCGGTGGGGGGGCCATGCCATCACGCCTCGCGACCCGATGGTCATCGGAGCGGCCCAAACGCCGCTGGGCTGACTGAAGCGAGGGCTGACCCAGACTCAGAGCTGCGGCGTTCTTGGACATGTAGAACGACGATGTGTAGCCGTGCCCTCGAGCGCCCGTCAACTCGTTCGCGAGCCTCCCACCTACATGGTTTCCGGCGCCGCGACAGCCAGAAGTGAAAGCCCCGCCTGGAGTGTCACCCGCACCGCATCGACCAGGGCCAGCCGGGCAGCGCGCAGTGCGTCGTCGGTCTCGATCAGCACCCGCTTCTCCCGGTACTGGTTGCCCAGGGTGTACCAGCGGCTAAAGGCGGCCGCGAGCTCGAGGAGGTGCCGGGCGACCAGAGACGGCTCATGGTGCTCCAGCGCGTCCCGGACGAGCAACGGATAGCGGGCCACCTCGCGGACCAGCGCTGCCTCTTCCGGCAATGTGAGCCGGGCCGGGTCGTACGCAGCGGGCGCGCCGCCCCCCTTGCGCAGGATGTTACAGGCCCGCGCGTGGGCGTACTGGAGATAGGGGCCGGTGTGGCCGTCGAAGTTGAGCACCTCTTCCCAGTCGAAGGTGTAGTCGGTGGCCCGCCGGTTCTTGAGGTCCCCGAAGACCAGGGCGCCCAGGCCGATCTGCTCCGCCAGCGCCTCCGCGTTCTCGGTCTGGATCCGGCCGGCTTTTTGGTTCTCGGAGACCTTCTCCAGGGCCCGCGCCTTGGCCTCATCGAGCACGTCCTCCAGCATCACCACCTGACCCCGGCGGGTGCTCATGCCATGCACACGGCCAAAGCTGACGTGGACGCAGTCCTTGGCCCAAGGCTTCCCCATTTTGTCCAGGACGGTGAACAGCTGCCTCAGGTGCAGCGCTTGATCCTGCGCCACCACGTAGAGTGATTTGTGGAACTTGAACCGCTTGAAGCGGTCCTCGGCCGCGGCCAGATCCCGCGTCACATAAAGGGTCGATCCGTCGGTCTTGCGCAGGAGTACCGGCGGCTCGCTGTCGGCGTAGGGCATGTCGACAATCAGCGCGCCCTCGGAGATGCGAGTGCCCACGGTGCGGGTTACCTCCTCCACCACCGCCTCCATCTGGGCGCCGCGGTAGAGGCTCTCGCCCTCATAGGAGTCGTAGTGGATCCCCAGCCGCTCATAGACCCGCTTGAAGCTTTGGAGCGACGAGTCGCGGAGCTCCTGCCAGAGCGCCAGAGCTTCGCTGTCTCCTTCCTCCATGCGACGGAAGAAGGCTCGTGCCTGCTCGTCGAACGCCTTCTCGCTCTCGGCGCGCGCATTGGCCTTCACATAGACTTCCACCAGATGCGTGACTTCGGCCCGCTTGGCCGGGTCGCCGTACTCCTTGAAGCCCACCGCCACCAGGCCAAACTGCTTGCCCCAGTCGCCCAGGTAGTTCAGGTCCACCACCTGGTAGCCCTGGCTCCGGTAGAGGTTCGCCACCGCGTGGCCGATCATCGTTGTTCGAATATGGTGGAAGCCGATCGGCTTGGCGATGTTGGGGGAGGAGTACTCCACCAGCACCGTCTTGCCTGCACCGGCCTGACTGTCGCCGTACCGCTCCGCTTCGGTGCGCGCAGCGTCGATCACCTGGCCCGCGAAGGGAGCGGGGGAGAAGCGGGCATTGACATAGGGCCCCACCGCCGCTACCTCCAGCCCCGGAAGCTGAAGCCCCCGGGCAAGCTCGGCGGCGATC
>JBGTHI010000463.1:0-9024 GCA_041746295.1 Myxococcaceae bacterium | reverse complement strand
ACGGTGGCCGAAGCGTGGAGTGAGTTGCTGGGATCTCGCCAGACCCAGAGGGCCTGCGTCGAACCCGGACCGGCCGGAGTGGTCGGGGTGGGGAAGCGGGGTAGGTTCGGCGGCGGATTGAACAGCGCCATGCGCCGGAGGGCCGACGCGGCATCTCCCAGAACGTAGCGCGCCTGAGCTACCGACAGTCCCGAGAGCCCCGCGCCCTTCACGGCTTCGTCATCCAGGTTGGGACGCTTGGACAGCTCCGCCAGGTGATCCGCGAGCGGCCAAAGCAGATCGTCCCAGCGCTGGTCGGGGGGAAATTCGCCGTTGAGCGATCGGAAGATCTGGTCGGTCAGCGTCGCGGGTTCCGTGCTCAGATTGAGCGTCTTGAGACCGCATTCGACCGCTGAGCGGAGGAAAGCGGTGTGCTGCTCCGCGGTCAGGTCGGTCAGGCTGAAGACGTCCTCCCCGGAGGCGATCGCCTGGCTCCCTTGCTCGACTTCCTGCACCAGCGCCGCGCGCTGATCCAGGAGGCCGGCGGTGATGACATCGGCCACGGCCCCCCGATTTTCTGGAGTCCAGGAGGGGGTCGCCCGCCGCTCCTTGGCGTGTGCGGCCAGCGTGTCCGAGGTCTCCCTCGCTTCTCCCAGCAGCTCTGAACCGGCGCTAACCTTCGGATCGAAGAGGAGGTCGGCCAGAGCCGATCTACGGTCGGAATCCGACGGACCGCCATCGAACCGACCGCCGTTGCGCCCCCACTCCAGTACGAAGTCAACAGCCTCTCGTACTTCGTCCTGGTTGGTGGTACCAAGGTCCACCCCGAGCAGCTTGAACGTGTCCCGATTGTCCTTCCCGGCCACCTCAAGCGCGCCGTCCTTCAGTTCCTGTTGTTTCCCGGCGCGTTCGTCCGGCGCCAGTGTTGCAGGCGGCTGCCTGTTCAAGGCCGGCGGGCCACCCAAGCAGACGACCGCCACATATGGGGCAGTGACGGAAGGAGGCGGATTCAATGGAGGGATGCTCCCGCCTCCAGAATCGCACGCCGTCAGGAGGAGCCACGCCGCTCCAACGGCCGCCCCGGCGCGCGCGACCGTATTAAGGCGCGATCGCCTACGGTAAGAAGTGCGCCCCTCGGCTCGTCGCTTGGCGTGGACTCGCTTGACCATAGCTTCCCCCTATTTGCCCAGGCTGCCCTCCGGCAAGGGGTGACACGGCACATCCGCGACTGAAACTAACCGGCCCCAGTGCCGCGGAAGATGCGTGGGCTGAGCGAGTGCGCCGATTCCCACCGCCACCTGCGATCACGCAGCGTGGGCAAGGTGCTCTTCGACTGCACGTAGCCGAACGGGCTTTAGGCGACCACCAAGCTCAGCCGATCTTGATTCCAAACTGCCGGGATGGGCCCGGGCCAGGGCCTAGACCTGATGCCTGAATTGGGAGGTGGGGTTGAGGAGGGCCAGGCGCGCGAGGTCTTCGGCAAAGTCGGCCAGGAAGTACATAGCCTGAGCTCGGGACGCCTCAGGGAGCCCTACACGGGTGGCCACCAGCTCAGGATCTTCGGACTGGGCCCGCAGGTGGTTGACGACCTTCCAGAGCTCATCGTCCCACTCCTGCTTCGGCTGTTCAGTCTTCAAGGCCCGGATGATCTCCTCGGCGCGGGTCATGGAATCGTCGGTCAGCTTCAACTCCCGTAGGGCGGTCTCTAGAACCGTACACTTTCGTGCTTGCAGGGCTTCCTGACTGAAATCTCGAGTCCCGAAGATAGGATCTCTCCGGTCGATCGCCGTGACCCGTTCATCGATGAACCCGCCCAGCGCCGCCTTCTGGTCCAGAAGGGCGGCAAGGAGCACACGGGCGATCGCCTCGTTGTTCTCCGTAGTTCCGGTCAGGGAGGCGCGCTGGGCCTCGGCGGCACGGTAGAGTTGCTGGGCCGTATCCGCCGCCTCTCTAATCACCTGCGACGAGGGACTCAGTTGCTCGGGGTTGAGCAACCAATCGAATAGTGCCGAGTACTGGGGGAAAGTCTTCGACTCTCCGCTGTCGGTACCGCCAGCACGGGCCCTCTCGACCTCCTGATGGATAAAATCGACGACCTTCCGATCATCGTTGTTACGAAGTGAATCCTTGATTCGCTTGAGACTGCCCACTAAATCTGCTTCGGCTAAGTTGATGGTTTCATTATGGGTCGTCTGTTTGGCGTCCTGCTCCCCGCCCGGGGTCGCGGTCAGCGGTGCCTCGGGCTGTCGGCTCGGAAAGTCTCCGCAGATTAGGCCCACTGAAGGGGGAGGCGGTCCGCCTCCGCAACCGGAGACCAGGAAGGCGCTCACCAGCGTCGCCAAGACCAGAGCGGACCGGCGAGCTCGACGCGGGGGTGGGAGATCGGCAGGGCGCGGCCGCACCCCGGGTACGGTGAGCCGGATTGGACATGGCGCCATCCTTAGTCGCGGAGTTCCTACGCCCACAAGACGAGGCGCGTCAGTGCCAACTCACGTGCTTGGCCCGGAGCGCGGCCGACAGCTTCTCCATCGTCACCGGCTTGCTGATGAAGGTGTCGGCGCCGATCTCCTTGCACTGGCGCGACATCTCGGAATCACCCAGGGCGCTCATGCCGATCAGCACCGTGTCCGGGAAACGTTGCCGGAGCCGCGCCATCAAGGCGGCGCCGCTCCAGCCGGGCAGGAAGACATCCACCAGGGCGGCGTCCGGGCGCACCTGCTCTACCGCCGTCTCCGCCTCTTCGGCCGAACCGACCGGCGTCACCCGGTAACCCCAGAGCGAAAGGATCTCCGCCAACGCCACCCGGCTCTGAGCATCGTCCTCCACCAGCAGGATTGAACGCTTCACGTCGGTTTTCCGAAGGTCGCTTCCTTCTTCGTTCGAGGCCTGCGTTGGCTGCTGTTCAGTGTCACTGGGGCTCATCGGTAAAACCTCTCTAGACAAAGCTTGGCCCCCATTGCGAGAGCGACCGCTCGATTGTTGATGGAGCGACCCAAGCGTCGTCCTGCATTCAACGAAGAAGGCGTTACACGGGTGAAACGGATGACTCGGACTTGCTCTCATCGCGCAGCACGCTGCTCCGCTTGAAGAACTCCTCCGGCTTCTCCAGCACGAGCGCTTCGCGCAACACCTCGTCCACAAACTCCACCGGAACGATCCGCATCGCGGTGCGGATCTTCTTGGGAATCTCTCTCAGATCCTTGCGGTTTTCCTTGGGGATCAGCACCGTCTTGATGCCGGCGCGATGGGCCGCGAGCACCTTCTCCTTGAGCCCCCCGATAGGCAGCACCCTGCCCCGCAGGGTGATCTCGCCGGTCATCGCCACATCCCTGCGGACCGGAATCTTGGTGAGCGCCGAAACCAGAGCAGTGGCCATGGTCACACCGGCGGAGGGACCGTCCTTGGGGATTGCGCCTTCCGGCAGGTGGATATGGATGTCCAGGTTCTCGGAGAACTTGCGGTCGATGCCGAACTTCTCGGCTCGGGAGCGGACGTAGGAGAGCGCCGCCTGCGCCGACTCCTGCATCACCTCACCCAGCTTGCCGGTGATGATCAGCTTGCCCTTGCCGGCCATCGTGGTCGCCTCGGTGGTGAGGATCTCTCCGCCCATCTCGGTCCAGGCCAGACCGGTGACGATGCCCACCTGATCCTCTCGCTCCGCCGTGCCAAACCGGAATCGGGGCACGCCCAGGTATTTCATCGCCTGCTTGCGGGTCACCTTGATGTCGCGCTTGCCGTTCTTCAGCACGTCGCGCGCGACCTTGCGGAAGACCGCCGCCAGCTCTCGCTCCAGGTTGCGGACGCCGGACTCGCGGGTGTAGCGGTGGATGATCGTCTTCACCGCCTGGTCGCTCAGCCCCACGTTGACGTCGGCGAGACCGTTGGCCTCCTGTTCCTTCGGGATCAGGTAGCGGCGGGCGATGGACATCTTCTCCATCTCCGTATAGCCGGCGATGCGAATCACCTCCATGCGATCTTGTAGCGGACTGGGGATGTTGTGCATCGTATTGGCGGTGCAGATGAACATCACCTTGGAGAGATCGTAGTCCAGATCAAGGTAGTGATCGTTGAACGTATGGTTCTGCTCCGGATCCAGAACCTCGAGCAGCGCCGAAGATGGGTCGCCGCGGAAGTCGGTCGACATCTTGTCGATCTCATCCAGCAGAAAGACCGGATTGTTCGATCCGGCCTTCTTCAAGGACTGGATCAGCTTGCCCGGCATCGCGCCGATGTACGTCCGACGGTGGCCGCGGATTTCCGCTTCGTCTCGAACACCCCCTAGCGAGAGTCGGACGAACCGGCGGCCGGTGGCGCGAGCAATAGAGCGCGCCAGCGAGGTCTTACCTACCCCCGGCGGCCCGACCAGGCAGAGCACCGGCCCCTTCAGCTTCTGCACCAGCGACTGGACGGCGAGGTACTCGAGGATCCGTTCCTTGGCCTTCCTGAGGCCGTAGTGGTCCTCGTTGAGGACACTCTCGGCTTCGTTCACGTCGAGCCGGTCCTTGGTCTCCTCGTACCAGGGTAGCGAAATGATCCAGTCGATGTAGTTGCGGACGACGGTGGCCTCGGCGCTCATCGGGCTCATCATCCGGAGCTTCTTTAGCTCCTTCTTGACCTTGAGCGTGGCCTCCTTCGACATCCGCTTGGCCTTCAGCTTCTCTTCGATCTCCTGGATCTCGTTCTTGAATTCGTCGCGTTCTCCGAGCTCCTTCTGAATGGCCTGCATCTGCTCATTCAGGTAGTACTCCTTCTGGGTCTTCTCCATCTGCTTCTTGACCCGGGTCCGGATCTTCTTCTCGACTTGAAGGATTTCGATCTCGCCCTGCATCAGCTCGTAGAGCTTCTCCAGCCTCTTCGAAGGCGATTCGGTCTCCAACAACGACTGCTTGTCGTTCAACTTGAGCGAGAGATGGGCGACGATGGTATCGGCCAACCGCGCTGGGTCGTCGATGCCTGCCACCTGCATCAGCATCTCTGGCGGGATCCGCTTGTTCAGCTTGACGAAAGCCTCAAAGACGGCGTGGACCGAACGGACCAGCGCCTCCACCTCGACCGTGCGCTCGGCCGGCTCCTCGACCTTGCGGTACTCCACCAGGAAAAACGGGTCGTTGGGGACGAAGCGGGAGATGTGCGCCCGCCTGACGCCCTCCACCAGGACCTTCACCGTGCCATCCGGAAGGGGGAGCAGCTGAATCACATGGCCCAGGGTGCCGAAGTGGAAGATGTCTTCGGGCGTAGGGTCGTTGGTCTTGGCCTTCTTCTGCGCGGCCAGCAGAATCAGGGCCTTGTCGTCCGGCCCCTTATGGGCCATCGCATCCTTGAGCGCGGCGATCGACTTTTCGCGCCCCACGAAGAGTGGCACCACCATATGTGGAAAAACGATGATGTCGCGCAGCGGAAGGAGGGGAATCGTTTCAACGCCGCGGCCGTCGCCCTTCTTGTCGTCTTTAGTGAAGAACATGCTCGTTTTCTATCCTTCGGCATCCTTCGGCATTCAGCCCGCCATCGCCTCGAGCTTCACCGCTTGCGAATCTATAGCATGCCCCCGCGAGCGGCAGCCTCTTCCCGCCCTGCACGCGTTCCAATGCCGAGCTTGTCGAACAGAAAGCTGTACTCGTCGGCACTGGCTTCCACCGTCTGGCGGACTCGGTCCGCCCCCTTGTGACCGGCATTGGCCTCCACCCGGAGGTAGGCGGGGCTGCCCTGCTGGAGCGCCGCAACGAACTTCCGGGCATGCATCGGATCGACTCTGTCATCCCGATCCGCGGCCATCATCAACAGAGGTGGATAGCGCTGGCCCGGCCTGAGCGCCTGGTAAGGGGAATAGGCCCGGAGGTAACGGTACTCTTCCTCGCTCGCATCAGCCGAGCCGTATTCCGGGGTCCAGGTCATCCCACTGCCAAATCGGTGATAACGGAGCATGTCCAGCAACGGTACGCCGCAGACCACCGCCCCGAACAGCTCCGGCTTCTGGGTCATCGCTGCGCCCACCAGAAGGCCGCCGTTGCTCCGGCCGGTGATCGCCAGTCGCCGAGGCTCTGTAATCTTCTGATCGACCAGCCACTGTGCCGCGCCGAGGAAGTCATCGAAGACGTTCTGCTTGCGCTCTCTTCGTCCGGCCTCGTGCCAGGCGGTCCCATACTCGCCCCCGCCCCGGAGGTTGGCCAGGGCGAAGACGCCGCCCGCCTCCAACCAGGGCACGATTTGGGCGCGAAAATCGGGAGTGATGCTCAGGTTGAACCCACCGTATCCATTCAGCAGCACCGGGTTGTGACCGTCCTTTACCCAGTCCCTCCGGTGGACCAGGAACATCGGAATGCGGGTGCCGTCCTTCGAGGCGAAGAAGATCTGCTCGGCGACGTAGGGCGCCGGATCGAAGGGCAGCTGGGTCTGCCGGCTGCGGTCGTCAAGCTGGACCGTGTTCCACAATACTGAGGCGCGCAAGATCTGGCGGGGCCGGGTGAAGTTGCTGAGCTGAAAGAAGAAGGTGTCATCATCTTCGCTTCCGATCAGACTGCCCTCCGCCTCCACGCCGGGGTTTACCGCGCTGAAGGATGGAATCGGCAGAACCTTCACATCAGAGCCGTCGAGAGAGGTCAGGCGAATCTCGCTGGAAGCGTCTTTCAGGTAGAGCAGCGCCAGCTTGCCACCCAGGATCGAGACCTCCCGCAGGGTGGCCGAGGGGTCTTGAGGCACAAGCTCCTTCCAGGCGGTACGTTCGGTTCGCCGAGGAGAGACCTCGAAGACCCGCCCGCGCGGTGCGCCCTCATCGGTGAACAGGTAGAGACGGTCGTTCCAGGCGATGACCTCGTAACGGACGCCTCGCCCTCTACCGGACACCAGGGGTCTGAATTGGCGGTCCTTGCCCGGCCGCATCCAGAACAGCTCGTTCTCGGACCAGCCGTGGAGGATCGAGACGAAGAGGTAGCGGCCGTCGCGGGAGAGCTGACTTTGCAGGAACGTCGCCGGATTCCCGGTGCGCGGGTGAATCAGGAGGTCCTGCGCCGCCGGGCTCCCCACGCGATGCAGTCGGACCTCGGTATGGCCGGGCCGCTCCGCCACCGGAACGGAAGGGTCGGTAGGGAGCCACTCATAGTAGAAGCTCCCCTCGTCCGGAGCCCAGTGGGGCTCGGCGTACTTCGCGCCAGGAATATCGTCCACGGTGGACCAGCTTCCGGTATCGACGTCGAGCAGGTGCAGGGTTGCCTCGTCGGCCGCGTTGGGCTTGGTGGCGAAGGCGAGCCGCTTGCCACTGGGCGAAGGGACCCAGACGCCCAAGGAGGTTCGATCGCCGGGCGCCCAATGATTGGGGTCCAGGAGCACTCGCTCCGGACCGGTAGCCTCTCGGAAACAGAGGATCGCCTTCTCCAGCTCGGGACGGGTCTTGAGATAGAAAAGCCGCTGCCCGCGCTTGACCGGCGCCGTGCTCGAGCTGACGTAGAGCAGCGACTCGAGCCGTTTGACGAGCGCGGGCCGCGCCGGGTTGCGGTGAAGCAGCGCGCGGGTGGCGGCGTTCTGCCCCTGCAGCCAGTTGACTACCTCGGGCGAGCTTCCATCCTCCAACCAGCGGTAGGGGTCCACCCACCGCTCGCCATGGAGAGTTTCAACTACCTCCTGGCGCCGGGTGGGCGGAGGTCGCGGTGAACCGGGCTCCGGCACCACACTGGCACTGCCCGGGCCCTCCGGATCGCGTTTCGGCGCGCATGCCAGCAAGCTGAGCGCCGCGAAAGCCAGCAATGTCCTCTTCATACCGGGAGCTCCGAATCCGGGCGGCCGCTACAGCGCGCGATGGATCGACGGAAGATCCCTGAACTTCTGGAACATCCCGTTTCTCATACCCGACAGCAGATTTTCGGCGGCGATGCGGTTGTCCACCCCCATCGCAGCCTCCCGGATGATCAGGTAGTAGATCGCCACCGGGTACAGCTCCGGTCTCCTCTCGCGGGCGAGCGCGTTTCGGATTCGGTCGGTGATTCCCCGGGCGTACTCCGGCGTGATCCCCGCCCGCGTGACAGCCTCGTTCTCTACAATCTGAAGGACGCGGCCGACCTCCTCCGCATCCTTCGCGGTATGAACCTTGGGAAGACGGGGCTGCGGCACAGGCGATCGGGGCCTTGCCGAGAACACCGGGCCCCGCGCCCTTGCTTCGCTGGGCGGAGCGGGAGGGGTCGTGGGCGGGCTCTGCGCGGAGGCCGCCGGCGACGGTCCCCCGGAGGATGGCACTTTTGTCGGCGTCGGGCTGGCCACCTCCGAAGGCTCTTCATTGAGCTCGATCGGCTCGTGCTTCTGCTCCTTCGGGTGGAGAGACAGCGAGATGGTCAGCTTTCTGCCCGACTCGGCCCGGGCGGTGGTCTCCACCGGCTCATAGCCGCTCTCGCGAATCTGGATCACGTGGAGACCCGGAGGGATCGACCGAGACCTGATCGGGGCCCGCCCAATCGGCTCGTCATCCAGGTAGACCATCCCGGGGGGGTCGGAGGTCAGCGTCAACGTAGCCGGCCCCTCCCTTTCCTTCTCCCTTTCCCTCTTGGGCGGGGGCGAGGAGACCTGTTTGGTCGCCTCGCGCACCCGACGCACCTCGGCGATCAGCTTGAGCGCCTCGGCGTTGGAAGGATCCCGCTCCAGCACCTGTTTGCTCAGGTCGACCGCCCGCTCGCCATCTCCGCGCTGGAGCTGAGCCTGGGCCTTGTAGAGGAGGGCCCGGATCTCGATAGTTTCGGAGAGCTCGTCCAGCCGGATGTCCAGCGCCGGGTCCTCGATCTTGAACTCGCGCGCCTTGCGGATCATCCGGAGGGCCAGGGTGAACCGCTGGTTGTCGGCGAGCCGTTCGGCCTCGTCGAGGTAGGCCTTTGCCGACTGGTCTGAAGAAAAGGAGCCACCGGCATCCCGGACCTCGTCGGCAACGCCGGCGGGCTGGCTGGCCGCCGTGACCACACCGCGCTGCGCGTCTCCCCTCCTCCGGACCATCAGGAAGCCGTAGCCGGCCGCGACCACCAGCAACAGCAAGAGCCCGACCGTCACGACCGAGCTCCGCCGCTTCCGGGT
>JBGTHI010000462.1:0-3037 GCA_041746295.1 Myxococcaceae bacterium | reverse complement strand
CCGGCGAGATCTCGCTCGCGCATCACGGCGTGCTGTTCCACGACGAGCTGCCCGAGTGGGATCGTCGCGTGCTCGAAGTGCTGCGCGAGCCGCTGGAAGCAGGCGTCGTCAACATCGCGCGCGCTGCCCGACACGTCACGTTCCCGGCGCAGTTCCAGTTGGTCGCGGCGATGAATCCCTGAGGATTCATCGCTTTTGTACCAGGAGTTTAGGGAGAGAGGGAGCTTGCGTTCGGGGAGTCACTCGGCCGAGAGATGGCCGGCGGGACATAGTAGAGATCGATCTCGATGTCTTCTTTGCCAACCGTTATACGCTCGGTAATGGCCTCGATCACGCGGCGGCGCTCGTCTCTGGGAAGCGTGGGCCAGCGCGAATAGAGGTCGCGGGCTTCGCTCACGATCTCGTCCTGCGAGAGGTAGGCGATCTTCATGACGTCGACTTCGGCCTGGGTCCTTGGAATCTCGTCGTCCAGCTGACGCTCGCGCAGAGCCAAGGGGTGGTACTTCGAACCGAAGCCGGCTTTGTCGATCGCCCCGGATTGGTAGAGGTCGTAGAGCTTGTCGATCTCGGTGGCGAGTTTGGAGCGTTCCTTGGTGAGGACCGAGAGGAGCCCTTCGCTTTCCTGGAGGACGGTGTCGGCCTCGCGGAGGTGGGCCGCGAGCTCTTCCGGGAAGAAGAAGAAGTTGCGGAGCTGCTCGTGGAACACCGCTTCGAGGTCAATGATCGGGATCTTGTTGCGGCAGGCCTTGCAGATGTATTTTGGGCTGTTCGACGGGACATACATCTTCCCACCACAGTGGCAGTAGGCCAAGCCAGCAAAGAGATGGACCGCAAGTTTCGCCGGCCGTTTCGCCGTTCCTTTGCGCGTATCGAGGATGGCGTTACAGGCATTCCACAGATCTTCGGGAACGATCGCCTCAACCGGGTGCAGAATCCAGTCGCTCGCCGGCTTCTCTTCCCACGCTTTCTTGTTGTTGGTCGTCCTGGTGTAGTTGGCGCGGCGGACGCCTTTGGCCGTCGGATCGCGGACAAGGCGGGCCACCGTGGTATCGGAGAACGGTGAGCCGTTCCGAGTGCGGTAGCCCTTGCCGTTCAAGAGCCGCGCCACGGTCTTCTTGCGGCGATGCTCTTGAAAGAGTTCGTAGAGGAGCTTCCGGACGGGCGCCTCCTTGGGATCAGGCAATAGCTTCCCGTCGCTCCATTGGTAGCCGAAGGGAGCCGCTCCTCCCAAGGGCTTCCCCATCCTGGCCCGGACTGGGACGGAGGCGGTCACGCGTTCGGCAATCTCCTCGCGCTCCCACTGTGCCATGGCGGCAATCATGGTGTAGAAGAGACGGCCGGCAGGGCTCGACGTGTCGATCGATTCCGCGAGGGAAACGAGGTCGGCGTCGTGCTCGCGGAAGAGATCAGCGAATTCCAGAAGCTCCTTGGTGTTCCGAGCGAGGCGAGCGAGCTTCGAGAAGATGAGGCCTGAGATGTGACCGGCCTGGATGTCCTTCAGCATCCGCTTCGCTTCGGGATGCTCCTTGACGGTCTTCCCCGAGACCGCGTCGAGGCGGTAGAGCTCGACTACGCTCCAGCCCTTGGCCTCGGCGTAGAGGCTGGCGCGACGCTCGTGGGTCTCGGGACTCTCGCCCCTGACCTGGTCCTCGGTCGAGACGCGAATCCAGACTCCGACGCGCTTGGCGCTCGGTTGCTGCTGGTTTCCAGATCTCATGTCACAAGCTTCCGTTCCGAAGGTTTCAGCTGGTCCGCAGACTCCTAATAGTAGCTGTGGCGGAAACTGTGACGGCAAGACGCGTGGTAAGCAGTGCGACGAGGCGGCGCCACTGTGAGTTGCCCATCGCGCTATTCATCTGACTTGCTCCCGCTGAACGCCTGCCAGATCTCTCCACCCGCCCCTTTCCCGAGGACTCGGTCGACATCTTTCGACCGCATATCTGACCTGGGTGAGGGGTCCTATCGTCCAGTCGTCGCCCGAAACGGGCTGGAATCGCCCTGGGCGATCAGGGAAGGGAAGAGGCACTGCGGGCCGCAAAGGCCGTGGCGGGGCCGCTCCATGAAGCCCCCAACGAAGTGGTAGAGCTGCGCTCCTGGATTCGGTTGATCGAGGACCATAGAAAGCATCTGCAGCATCTGTTGGCCAGCGCAGGCCATCGAAAACGCAAAGACATTCTCCCGTGCCTTCAACGGGTGGCCGTCAGGGAGGCCGGCGATGTAGCGCGGGTTATCGAGATTCCCTTCGCGCTCCGTCTGAACCAGGCCGGGATCGTACTGCCCCAGGCACTCCAAACACGGTCTTCCGACGGTGGCGATGTGCCCTCGCCAATCGGCCGCAGCGAGTTTTCCGATGCGATTCATGCGTACGCTGATTCCGCCGTCTACGACGGGGACGAGGTGCGCGTACGCGATCAGGTTGAGTGCCTGGCGACCCCAGGGACGATCGACACACGAGAAAAGAATGTCGCAATCGAGCGCCTGGCGGAACGCGCCTTCCTCGTAGACCGGCTGCGCGACCTTTTCAATGCGGCAGTTCTCCGCGGTGGCGCGATCGACAAGGTGCGCTGCCAAGGCATCGACCTTGAGCTTGCCGATGTCGCGCCTGGTGGCATAGAGCAACCGATCGAGGTTGTGTTCCTCGACGCGGTCAAAGTCGAAGAGCACCAGGTCTTCCGCGCCGGAACGAACCAGCCCCTCGGCGATGAAACCGCCCACGCTTCCCGCACCGATGATGCCGTATCGGATGCGCGCAAAATCGGCCTGCGCTTTCGCGCCCCACGCTGAGATAGTTCGTACCTGTGACTTCATGGGGCGGGGGATCGGCGCGAGGTTCTCCATGAAGTGCATCGCCAAGCGATCACCCACGACGCGCACCGAGCCGCAGTCGTGTCGCGTATAGGTGCGCGGGGCTGTCCTGGTCCAAGAGCGCGCGCTCCACGCACCATCGCTGGCCAGCGTCAGGCCGACGAAGGGACGCGCGGTCGCACCGAGGACCGCTCCCGCGTTGCCGCGTTCGGCGGCCACATCATCTCGGCTC
>JBGTHI010000461.1:0-4117 GCA_041746295.1 Myxococcaceae bacterium | reverse complement strand
GGAGTAGGAAGCTGCCCGGCAGCGGCAGGGCGGAGATAGAGACGGTCGCGCTCGCACCGGCGACAAGCGCCGGAATCTGAGCCGTGGCCATCGGGCTGGCATTGCCCCCTTCCTGCCCGTCGAAGACGGTCAGCGCCGATGCGGTGCAAGCCTCGGAGCCCAGGTTGGTCACGGTGGCGGAGAGGGCCATCGGCTGGCCGGCCACAGGCGTTGCCGTCGAGGCGGTCAGGCTGCTGGCGACTACGGCCAGGTCGCATCCGGCTTCGCTCGCCTTGACGAAGACCCGAACCGAGCTGCCGTTGTTCTCCCGTCCGGACTCTTCGATATCGCCGGTGGCTGACCCGTCGTCGTTGGCTACCGCGTAGATGAAGTGCTCACCTTCGGGATAGGCGTTCCAGGTGACGCGGGCGGTGGCCACCCCGGTGCGGACCGCGAGCGGGCCGGGGACGACGGTGGTGGAGATTTTCCGTCCACCATCAGCCGGGTCGCCGTCATAGAAGGTCACCTTCACGTTGGAGGCGGGGAGCCCACCCACGTTGCGGACCTGCGCGGTGAGCGTCATCGGTTGGCCCACCACACCGAGCTCCGGCGTGCGGCCTACGTCGCCCTCTTTCATCACCAGGTCCGCGAGCAGCTTGGCAGGCTCGGTGTCGAACTGCTGGTTCCAGGTGTTGTGGGTAGTCCACCAGCGATACTCGGCATGGACCTTGAGGTCCTCTCCAATCTGCCCCTTCACCATGTTGAGCGTGGGCCAGTGGGCCGGCATCCGCTTCCAGTGGGGGCTCCCGAAGACCAGCGCCACCGCCTTGCCGTAGAAGGGGGAGGCGTTCGGATTATTCTGACCCTCGACCGGGCCGCCGCGGTGAATCACTACCACGTCGCCCTTCTCGTCTCCGTCGAAGTCGGCGATCACCGGCTGAGCGACGAGGTAGGTGAAGTTGGCTCCGTTGTCTCCCTCGTTCCGCTGCGAGAGTGAGCTGAGGAGATCTCCGTTGCGTCCGTCGATCAAGGTGGGGGCGCGGTCAAGCGTGGTGGCGACCACCTGGGGCCGGCCGCGGCCCTCTAGGTCCGCTAGGGAGGCGTTAATCACCACATGTCCAGGAAAGCCGACCGGCAGGTACTGGCGCTGCCAGAGCACCGTCGCATCGGGGCCGAACGCGACCATCGACATGTCGAAGCCGTTCTTGCTAATTGGGAAGTAGGGCAGGCCATCCTGGCGCAGCATGCCGGCGCTGAAGCCGGCCTCCCAGGTGCCGACGGGGCCGGTGGTCTGAATCGGCTCACCGGTTCGGATGTTGCGGTACTTCACTGGCTGCAGGAACGGCGCGATTACCAGCTCGGGGAAGCTGTCGCCGTCGACATCGGAGATGGCGTAGCGGTGGCCGGCGGCCTCACCCTGGCGGTACCACTGGAGGATTCCCTGGTGATTCGCCAGGAAGTAGGCGCCGCCCACGTGGCCCAACACTTCCAAGTCTCCATCACCCTCCACGTCCAAGACAGTAGCGTCCACGTTGCCGCAAGAGGTGGGGTTGAGCGGAGTGGACCAGAGGGTATGGCCATCGGCGCCGGAGAGGGCGGTCAGCTCGTTGGTGACCACCACCAGGTCGGCGACGCCATCGCCGTTGAGGTCGCCCAACCCGCTCGAGTCGGATGAGGCGTTCCCGCTGGGCAGGCTTCGGACGCAGGGCCGGTCGGCTGGGAGCTCACGGCGCCATGAGAGCGTTCCGTCCGGCGCCAGTAGATCGATCCGCAGCGTCTGGTCGGTCAGTCCGCTGGTCTGGGACTGCGACTGCACCAGCAGCTCGGGGATGTCGTCGTTGTCCAGGTCTGCCACCGACGCGTCCACCGGAATGGTGAGCATCGGATGGCTCCAGAGAGGACGGGGGTTGCCACCCTCCACCGGCTCGTAGACGGTGATGCGGCTGTCGTGCTGGTTCTCGGGGGTGATGTTGCGGTAACCCACGATCAGGTTGGGTTTGGCGCCACCGGTCAGGTTGGCCACCCGCGAGAGGTAGCCGTGCGAGAGGCGGGGTTCGATCGGGCTGTCGACCACCGCTTTGAGGAAGAGATGGCGTCCCGCCGCGATGCGGCTGTTGTTGTTGTAGGGCACCACCTGCGAAAGCTCCGCGAACAGCTCCATTGGCCCATCCTGCCGAACCCACTCGAACGTCGATTCGGCGGCGCTGTTGCCTTCCACGGTAAACGGGCTGCTCCCCAGCTCGCGCGAGTCGGGGCCGTGCGGAGGTCCATGCCACCAGACCAGGCGTCCATCGGCGTGTTGGTCGGAGGTGTTGGTCACCTTGGCGAAGGCCTTCAGCTTCTCGCCTATTTCCGCGCCCACCGGCTCGAACCGCATGTCGCGCGCATTGACCGTGAGCTGGGAGGAGGCGCTCCCCAGGCTCAGCTCCCCGCAGTTGTCGTTCTCGTTGTCCTCGTCGATAGCTCCGAACGGGTCGACACAGACGCGCAACACCGCCGGCAGCTCGGGTGCGGTGAGCGAAAGAGCGACCGTCCGGGTCTCGTGGGGGCCTAGGGTGAGGGGCGTGGCCGTCAGCGTCCCGCCTCCCGCCACGCTGTTGGTGACGCGCAAGCTGGTGCTCTGAGAGGTCCCGCCGTCGTTCACCAGCGTGACCTGAATCGAGTTGATGCTGCCCGGCGGGGCGTAGCGGATCTGCCCTTCGACGTAAGAGATTCGCAGGTTGAGCGGGTCCTTAGGCTGAACGAAGAGCGGGACGGTCACCGAGTTGTTGGACCGGTGGCTGTCGTTGAGCCTATTGAGTGGGTCGGCGACGATCTGGATCGCGTCGCTCGAATCCAAGGTCGCCCGAAGCTGAACCGTCTGCGAGCCATGCGCGGGAATGCTGGCGATCTCGGCCGTGGCCACCGTGAGGCCGTTCTGAAAGCCCGGCCGGCGGGCGATTACCGCCACCTGATTGGCGTCGTTGTCTCCCAGGTTCTGCACCGTGGCAGAGATGACGACTAACTTGTTGGGCTGGGCGGGATTGGGGGATTGGCTGATGCTCTCGGGGACCACCGCCAGGTCCACCGGTTTTCCGCTTGGGGGGTGGTAGTAGGTGAAGGTCTTGTTGTTCTCTTCGTTGGCCTCGTTGAGGAGATTGTCCGGGTCCACCACACCATAGAAGGGGGTGGGGCCGTTGGCGGTGCTGCTGTCCCACTGCACCGAGACGGTGGTCGAAGCGTTGGTGGCCAGCCCTGCGGGAGCCACGCCGCCTCCCAGCCGGACGCCGTTGGTCCCCGGCGTTCCGCGATAGATCTCCACCGCGACGTCCTTGGACAGCGTCGTTCCGGGGTTGAGGACGGTGAGGCTGATCGCGACCCGATCGGTGCCGGCCGGTGCAAACTTGAGGCTGCCCACGGCTACGGAGAGATCCTGCTCCAGCCGCACCCGCACCGTGGTGGAGGCGGTGTCGTTGGTGCGGTCGAGTTGGGTAATCAGTTGGTCGGGGTCAATGGTCGCCCGAATCTCGTACCGCCCGGACAGAGCAGTGGTTGGCAGCTGAGCGGTCACCCGCTGGGTGCTGCCCGCCGCCAGTGCCGGAAGGGCGATCTCGGCCAGAGTGACCGTGCTGCCGTTCTCCTGTGGCACGGCGGTGAAGCGCACCACGGTTGTTGGCGCGGACGAGGAGGAGAGGTTCGTCACATCGAGCGAGGCCTGAAACGGGCTGCCTTTCAGCGGCTCGGTGGTGGAGAGCTGGAGAATGGGTCGACCCAACTCGTCCGAAGCGACCTTCCAGTCTGGGCCGCTGGTGGTGAGGGCCTGTAACACGCGCGCGGTGGTGCGGACGCTGTGCTCCCAAGAACCGTCCGGCTCCTGAATGGCCGAGAGGAAGGCGCGCGCGGAGGTGATGGCGCTTTGTGCATTGGGCGCCTGGGAGAGCGCCCGAACCGCCGCGGCCGTCTCCGCCACGCTCCCGAAGGAACCATTGCTCCGCTGCTGTAGCTTGATGCAGCCCACTGCCGCATCAAGGGTGCCGGAGACGCCGAAAACCGTCGGCACCCGCCTCAACGCGGAAATGGCCAGGGCGGTCATTTCTACCGAAGGGAGGTTGTCTACCGGAGAGAAGCAGCCGCTGGGCTGAGCCAGGCTGACCAAGCG